>CAYJLD010000013.1:0-39154 GCA_964371195.1 uncultured Desulfovibrionaceae bacterium
AGTCGAAGCAAAGGGCATATGCCTAGCAATACTTTGATCAAGATGCCTTGAGTTTCGGGGATATATGGCATGCACGACAATGTAAGAATCATCCGCTTTAGCCTTGTTGTTACTGATATAACTTGGCATATTATCAATACCAAATCGCATTGCAAGTTGACGAGCTGTCATTTGAAAACGTCTGAAAACTACGTCAACTCTTTGTTTATCGTTAGTATCAAGGCAGTATTCACCAGCGCAAAATGGTATAAACCTAAAGCCATTTTCAAAATCTGCTAGTTCCAATATAAAGCTGGTACCAAAAGTTCCAAGCTCACTATACAGGGTATGCACAGCATTATAGAAGTTGGAACTATTAAAGAGTTTGCGCATAAGTTTTGTAACTTGATCAAGCCATTCTTTAACATTTTTGTTTTTGCTTAATATTGGGTCTGTAAGGCTTAGCTGAAACCATGGACGTGCCGGTGATGTCATACCGCCTTGTAATCCCGATGCTAAAGTTCGCATGGCTAAAATACCAGTTGAGTCTACCAATTTATCATTAAGAATTGGCATCTTGCGCCATGCATCAGGGTTTTTGCCAACATCTCTATAGCGCGTAGGCAAAAAATGATCTGCAAGATCACGCCAAGCCGGCTCGTAACTTTGGCGCACTTCTAAGAGGCGCGAAAAACGATGCCTTAGCCAATGATAATTTTCTTGATGCATAAACTTGCCTTATTGCCCTAAAAGGGTTTTTTGTAGTTTTGCCTGCTGATTTTGCAGCGGACTTGTCAAGATACTTGCTTGAATGCCAGAGGCTTTGGCGGCCTTTTCTTTTTGTGCATCTCTTGCAGCAGTTGCAGCCTCAGTGCTTGGCTTTGGTGTTGCTGGTTTTTGTGGTGGTGTGTACTCTGGAGCCTTTGGTGCTTCATATCCTCCTCCAAATCCCATGATGACCTCCTTTTTTTGTGGTTAATTAAATGGGAAGCTTTGTAGCTTGCGCCTGCACAAGCAAGATGCACTTTTTTCTTTATGGCGTAATACTGAAGTGTTTCACATGTTTTTTCTTTTTATTATTGGGGATTATGTTTTTTTAAGAGGATAATTTTGGGCAAAAAAGGTTCATCTTAGTTATATAAATAAAAAATAAAGACTTTTTTATTTATAAGCTGACAAAAAGATGCTACAACATGAAAATATATTGTGCATTGGATGCAATAAGCTACGTAGTATAGTAAAAATTGCTTTATTAAAATTGTACAAAATAAGAAAATAGAGTTTATAAAGTGTAAAAAACTAATAATTTTATTTAGTAAATTATAAAAATAAATTACTAGAATGTTTTTTGGATAAAATAATCTTAAAATAGGATTTAATTAATTATTATCAATGTAGGCAAAGCTTGACAAAATGCTTAATAATAAGCTAGTTGGCTATCTGCTTATCTAGCTTACATAAAGTGAATGCTAATTTTCAACCCTTAGACCTTGCAATAATATGCCAAATTTACCCTCAAAAAAACTTCAAGCCTTAGAACTCATCTTGAGTTATTGGCAATATTATGGCGCAGATGATAAATTTTTTATATACAATCCCTATAGTCAAAAGTTCATCTTAGGGATAAGGGCTGTTGATGATATTACGGGTGCTCCTTATGTGTTGTATCCAGCTGATTTTTTTGTGGATGATATTGTAAGTAGTGCTAAAGCTTTTAAATATTATTGTGTTATTGAAAAGGATCAAATTGTCTATAATTCCTTTGAAAACTTCAAACAAAGTGCAGTGGACGAACTTTCTATTCAAGCTTTACTTGAATGTTTTATAAAAAAATCTGATTTTAGCAGTGCTTGTCATAATGAAAACCCAAGCCTCTTTAAGCGCACAAAACATAATATTGTACGTTTAGATGATAGTTATGATGAATGGAAAAAGCTTTTTACAAATATTCAAAATGGCATTGTTTCGCATAAATTTGAAAAGGTGGTCGCTGCTAGAAAAATTGACTTTCAATGTGTAGATGGTTTTGATTTTTCAAGTGTGATGCTTAATTTGTTTGAATTCAATATTAATTCATATATTTTTGCTTATGAAAATGATGGCTCAATTTTTCTTGGGGCTAGTCCTGAGTTGTTAGTTGAAAAGAAAGGTTCTAATATTAAAAGCTATGCTCTTGCTGGTACTATTAAAAAAACAAGTGCTGATGTTTTGAGCCAGGGTCAAAGCTTTTTGCGTGATGAAAAAAATATTTATGAACATAATATTGTTATTAATGCCATAGCAAAAGCTATGCAAAAATTAGGGAAAAATGTTCAAATTGGTCATAGTCATATTTTAGAGCTAAAAAATGTTTTGCACATAAAAACAGATATTTGTGCTGAAGAATGTGTTGAGCTTTGTAAAGATGTAACTAATGAAGTGATTGCCGAGCAACATGAAAATTATCACAATTTTAAGCTAATACATGCTAATATTTTGAAGTGGGTTTGTGAATTGCACCCAACTCCTGCTCTTGGTGGAAGTCCCAAGGCGAACGCCTTAACATTTATTAAAAAGTATGAAAGTTTTGTGCGTGGGCATTATGGTGCTCCCTTTGGTGTTGTGGATGCTCATGGAGATGGATTTTTTATTGTGGCAATTCGTTCAGCGACTATACAAGATAAGCTACTTAGTGCATATGCAGGCTGTGGTATTGTGGCGCAGTCAGATTGTGATGAAGAGTTCGAGGAAATTGATACCAAGTTAAAAACCATAATTGAAGCTCTTTAAAGTATGAAGAATTTTTGGGGATATGATGAATAAGCATGTGGCTCAAATCGTTGATGAATTATACGAACTTGGTATTGAGGATGTAGTTTTAAGTCCTGGTGCACGTTCTACGCCTTTATCCATATTGTTTTGTGAACATAAGTTTAATGTTTATATGGATATAGATGAACGCTCAGCTGCCTTTTTTGCTCTTGGTATGGCTAAGGCTAAAAACAAAGCAGTGGTGCTTGTTTGTACATCTGGTTCAGCTTGTGGACATTATTTACCAGCACTTATGGAAGCAAAGCATTCTAAAGTTCCCCTGATTATATTAACTGCTGATCGCCCCCCAGAGTTACAAAATGTTGGGGCACCTCAAACCATTAATCAAAATAATCTTTTTGGTAATTTTACTAAATATTACGAAGAGTTGTCTATAGATAGCGACTTGCATGTGCGCAATCCTTCTTATACACGCTTGGTAATGCAAAAAGCCTATGTACAAGCTCACACCAATCCTTGTGCAGCCGTGCATGTTAATGTTCCTTTGCGTGAGCCGCTAGTGCCTAAGTTTGATGAGCTTAACTTTAGCCTTGGTAGAGCAAAGCTACCTTTTTCATTTTTATCTGGTACGGTGGAAAATAAAGCATTTATTGATTACTTTCTTGAAAATTACCTTGGTAAAAGGGGCATAATTATTTGTGGACCAGCCAAGGTACAAAGTCAAAAGCAGTACTATACTGACGTGTTAGCTTTATCAAATGTTTTACAAGTCCCACTTTTGGCAGACCCACTTTCTCAATTTAGAGCCCATGCCCATGCAAATATTATAACAAACTATGATGTTTTCTTAAAACAAAGCGAGGCCTTGCAGGGCTTAAAAGCTGATTATATATTGTTAGTTGGACAAAGTCCGGTCTCAAAAAGTTTGTTCCAATTTTTACAAAGCCATACCGAAGCAGATATTTTTCAATTAAACCAATGTACCGAATATCTTAACCCAGCTCTAAATACATCAAAGATTATCCAAATTTCCGAGTGGAATTTTGCTAAGGCTATTTTACAATATGACTTAACTCAAACTGTGCAATCTGATGAACTATATCTTGAAAAATGGCAGTGTTGGCAGCAAAGAACTGATTTAAGCTTAGTGCAGGCACGGCATTCTGATATTATGTTTGAGGGCAGTATTATTTTTGAAATACAAGATAATATTTCAACCTACATTGAAAATAACCCTCAAGTAAGCTTGCAAGTAGTAATTGCCAACAGTATGGCCATTCGTCATATGGATCACTTTTGGCAAGCCAAGCAACAGCCTATTAAATTTTATGGCAACAGGGGCGTTAATGGCATAGATGGTACTATTTCAACTGCTCTTGGCATTGCGGCTAGTGCATCAAAAAGTTGTACTCAGGCTAAGCAATTAGACAAAATTAAAACGTCTACAGTGTTGATTACTGGCGATTTAGCGTTGTTCCATGATTTAAGTGGATTGCTTTTGGGAATGACGCACGATTTAAGTTTAACCATTGTATTATTGAATAATAATGGAGGGGGAATTTTTCAATATCTTCCTCAAGCTCAGGTTGATAATTTTGAGTATCTGTTTTTAACTCCACACAATTTAGACTTTTCTGCTCTTACTCAATTATATGGCCTAAGCCATATGAAGGTAGATACTTTTAGCAAATTTAATGAGGTTTTTTCAAAGGCCTTATGCTCTAAGGGTATAAATATAATAGAAATACCCATTGATATGCAAGCTAGTAAAAACTTGCACGCTAAGTGCCAGCATTTAGTTTAACTACTGAATAATATGTTAAATTTACCGAATTTGCATTACACTAAACAGGGTGAAGGCTTGCCCATAGTTTGTTTACATGGCTTTTCTGAAGATGCAAGTACATGGCAGAGCTTGTTTGATGAGGTGAAAAAAAATAAAGCTCAGTATGCCATGTATTGTATTGACTTGATTGGACATGGAAAATCGCCCAGGCCTCATAGTATAGAATATTATGCCATAGATTATTTAGTTGATAAAATACATGCTACTTTGCAAATGGCCTTTAGCGGTAAACGCAAAACCCCTTACGTATTGCTTGGATATTCCCTTGGTGGGCGCGTGGCTATGCATTATGCCTTAAAGTACACATGTGAACTTAGTGCTATAATTTTGGAAAGTTCTTCTTTTGGCATAGCGGACTACGCCAAAAGGCAAGAGCGTAAAATACAAGATGAAGAATTAGCCTTGGTGATAGAGCAGCAAGGAATTGAATTTTTTGAAAAATATTGGTCGAACTTGACACTGTTTAAGAGCCAGCAAAGTTTATCAGACAAGATTAAACAAGAAATAAAAACTAGAAGATTGCAAAATGACCCCAGATGCTTGGCTAATATTTTACGTATGCTAGGACAGGGTAATTTGAGCTACATGGCCAATAGTTTTTTTGCCTTACAGCTACCAAAATTATATATTTGTGGCGAATTAGATGAAAAATACCTTGCTGTGGCACAAGGTTTAGAGCATAAATCCATTGATGTTCAAATGATTGCTAAAGCAGGACATAATACACACTTAGAACAAAGCACTAAGTTTTATGAACTTGTGCATGAATTTTTATGTTTACAAAAATTATCGTCAATAAGTGGTTAAGTATATGGCTTTAGAAATTCAAAGTATTGAAATCATGCATGTACAGATGCCGCTGAAATTTGAATTTAAAACGGCAAAAACATTATTAACTAATCGCGACACCATTATAATTATAGTTGAGGGTAAAAGTGGCTATGTGGGTTATGGGGAGGTTGTAGCTTTTACTGAGCCATTTTATACCACAGAAACTCTTACTAGCGCTTTACAGATCTTAAAGTCACAATATATTCCAAAGATTTTAAAAGAAACAATTAATCATCCATTTGATATTCATTGCTTTTTTGACTTGTCTTCTCCTATGGCATTGGCTGGCCTAGAAAATGCCTTACTTGATTTATATGCCAAGGAACGTGAACAAAATATCATTGAGATGCTTTTTCAAGAGCAATTGAACGAGCATATTGAGGTTGGTATTGCACTTGGTGATATGCCCATAGATGCTTTGCTAAATAGAGTTGCTTTACATGTGGAGCAAGGATGTAAGCGCATAAAATTTAAGATTTTTCCTAGCGAAAGTTTTACGTCATTTAAAAAATTACAAAAGGTACGTCAGGCATTCCCAAAACTTATTATGTTGGCAGATGCCAATGCCTCATTTGTGTTCAATTCTCATAAATGTGATGAGTTAGAGCTTTATAATGAGCTGAATTTAGCTTGTATTGAGGAGGGCTTTTATATTGATAATAAGCCCATACATGAATATGATGATAAAACTTTTAAGATGTATAATGATAAAATTAAGAAGCTTAACTTTAAACTTTGCCATGATGAAAGTCTACTAAGCGTGCAAGATATGATGAAAGCTTATGAAAATGATATTTTGCAGATGATTAATATAAAGATTGGACGCTTAGGTGGATTATATTATACGTCTAAAATAATAAACTTTTGCCGTGAAAAGAATATTCCATTCTTCATTGGCAGTATGCTTGAAAGCGGTATTTCAAAGATATTGCATGTTCAATTGGCGGCTTTGCCTTGGTCTTGCATGGCTGGAGATTTATCAGATTCCGCACGCTATTTTGAACAAGATATTATTCAACCTTGCATTGTATCCAAGCATGGTAAGATTGCAGTGCCAAGCGGGGCTGGAATAGGTGTTTTAGTTGACAAAGCAATACTTAAAAAATATACTGTACAATCTTGGCATTTTAGTTAACATATTAATTTAATTGAAGTAAATTTCAGGATTGACAATGGTTTTTAGTTCCGTTGAGTTTATTTTTCTATTCTTACCTTTTGCAGTAGTTTTTTATTATCTTATATTAAATTTTCAGAGCAGAAAATTTGTAGCCCCTTTTTTATTTCTTGTATCACTTTTTTATTATGGTTATTGGAAGCCAGAAAATGTTTGGATAATTCTTAGCTCCATATTTATAAATTACTTTGTGGGGCAAAGAATTTATTCTGTATTAGCCTATAAAAAACTCCTATTTTTATGTGGTTTAATCTTTAATATAGGCCTTTTAGTCTTTTATAAATATACGGATTTCATAATCTTAAACTTTAATGATTTGTTTTCAAGCAATATACCCCTACAAAATATATTACTACCCATTGGCATTAGCTTTTTTACCTTTCAGCAAATAGCCTATCTTTCTGATATTTATACAAAAAAATATATTCCAGCTGAGAAAAATTTTGCTAGCTATTGTTGCTTTATTTGTTTTTTCCCTCAACTTGTAGCTGGTCCCATTGTTCACTACAAAGAAATGATGCCTCAATTTTCTGAAGTTAAAGGCTTTAATCCCACAAATTTTTATCAAGGGCTAGAGCTTTTTAGCATGGGCTTAGCAAAAAAAGTATTAATTGCTGATAATCTATCCCCACTAGTTGGGTATTGCTTTGATACGGCCGAAAAGCTCACCACACTTGAAGCTCTGTTTGGATCCTTAGCCTATACATTACAGCTTTACTTTGATTTTTCTGCCTATACAGATATGGCCTTAGGTTGTGCTTTGTTTTTTAATATCAAACTACCTCAAAACTTTAATTCTCCATATAAGGCTTTAGATATACAGGATTTTTGGCGTAGATGGCATATGACTCTTTCACGCTGGCTACGGGACTATTTATATATTCCCCTAGGAGGTAATCGTGGTTCGAGCTTTGCGACCTGTCGCAATATATTTATTACTTTTGTGCTTGGCGGCCTATGGCATGGAGCGTCTTGGACTTTTGTGCTCTGGGGTGTAATGCATGGCGTAGCTCTTATAATACATAGGCTTTGGAGTTCACTTATTAAGTTTAAGTTACCAAGCATTGTAGCTTGGACCATTACTTTATTCTTTGTGAATATGGCCTGGATTGTGTTTAGGTGTACAAGTTTTGAGCGAGTTAAATTATTTTTTGCTAGCCTTTGTGGTGTGAATGGTTTTATGTTTAGTTGGGAATTTAAAGTATATGTTCTTGAAGCTGCTATAGGTATGCATTTTCCCTATGCTTTTAGTGTGCTTTTGGCCTTAGTTTTATGTTGCTTGGGGCTGGTGGTTTTTGCCAAAAACTCCAATGAAATGCTGGATAACCCTAACTTAAAGCCATTTAGGCATGTTTTTTGTGGTATTTTGTTGGCTCTTAGTTTGTTTATGGTTTTTGTGCCAGAGCGACATACAGAATTTATATATTTTCAATTTTAGGCTAGGTAGTTTTTATGCTTAAAAATAAAGTAAAATTATTCAGCCTTGGTTTTGTTGTTGGCTTAATTCTTCTAACCATTATAATCTATCCTGTGGAGTATGGTATACGCCATGATAGCAATGTTTACACGGTGAAAAATGATAATTTTTTAAAAAATATAGACGACATACAGGTGGTTGTGCTTGGGTCATCGCATGCTTTATTTGGTATTTCGGCAGGCACTATCTCAAAGCATGCTTTTAACTTATCCAACGTGAATCAAACCTATAATTATGATAGGGAATTTTTAAGAAAATATATTGATAAAATGCCCAATCTACGTGTGGTTATCATAAGCTTATCTCCTTTTAGCTTTAAAGTGCAGATGGGAGTTGAAAACATAGACTTCAGACAGTTTTATTATAAACATTTTTTGGATATTATCCCCAGTGAACTGTCGCTAAATGAAACTCTATTACAAAAATTTTTATGGACCTTTGCTCTTGGCTTTACTCGTTCCATAAATGACGTTTACATGGATACTTCCACATCACAAATAGATAACCTTGGAGATTATAGTGCACCCATTGGCAATGCAGACACCTTTCAAAGCCTAGGCGAAGGTAATGCTAAGCGGCATGGTGATATAGTTGTTAAACCTGAAATATTGAAAGTGTTGCAAGATATTAAAGCACTTCTCGATGAAAAAGGTGTGCAATTGCTTTTGGTTGGAACACCTACTTTGAGTTTTTATAATAAAAATTATACTAAGCAAGATATGGATGATTTTTATAAAAAAACCTTGCAAAGCTTAAATTTATCGCGTGAAAACTTTTTTTCAGAGTTTTATGGCGATGACTATGGTTATGTAGCCAGTGATTTTCATGACCCAGATCATTTATCAAAACAAGGGTCCATAAAATTTAGCACAAATATAAGGCAATACTTGCTTAAAAACCAAGATGTTTTTGGTAATATTGATTAAGATGTTGTGATATTTAATATATCCAAGGCGTCAATCTCTTCGCTTGCAACGCGTGAGGCTTCAGCTAGTACGCGTCCTTCGGAGTTTTTCCACTCTTCTAGAATTTGTTTTTTAAAATCTTCACCAAAGGCTTTAATTTGCTCATGGCAAAGTTTTTCAATGCGCGTTTCGCTAAAAAGGCGTTTACGTAAAATAGATGGTATGGGTACATAAAGAACCTTTTCAACCACCCAGCGATCTAAGTTGAAAACCTTCATTAAAATAAGGCCGCTTATGCCAATAGTCATGGCGGTTAAGGGTGCGCCAGATGCGGCTAAGGCTGCTAGGCCTGGGCCAGCAATCATGGTTGCAAGTTCTGCTGCATTACGGTCTTGAGATAGGGTTGACTCACCAAGTTCTTTTGCCATACGCGTTATGAAAGCATCCATTTCAAGGGCAAGCCAGGTTTGCTCTAGTCGCTCAGGAACAATGGGTATACCATGCTCACGAAACCAGTTTTTAAGTTCAGTACGGCAAGCTTCAACAATTTTGCGTCCCATGCGGCCCATTGCATCGTCAAGTAAATGGCGTACACGCTTTTCTTCTTTGAGCATGGCAATGGCAATGCCCTCCATAAGCTTAACAACAGCTCCACCTTGCTCGCGGTAACGTCTAAACTCTGGTAATAGAATAACTTGGCGTAAAAAATCACCAAGCTCAGCTAATAAAATTTCCGACCCTTGTTCTAATGTTCTATGTATGGCTTTGCGCCTAATGCGCTCTTCCATAAAACTAGGCAAGCCCTCTTGTAAGGCCTTTCTTCCCTCACGTAGGTGCTCTGCCAACATGGTATATTGGGCAAGTCCTTTGGCAATATCTGCATAGGGCTCATCACCAACTAGTATTTTTGTGCGCGAACCCATAGTTTGATGCACAATATCTTGAACAAAAGGCCAAGCGCTGCTTCCACCTGTGAGTAAAACCAAGGGCATATCGGCCAATGGAGATATTTTTTCTTGGCGGGCAATGGTTAATGTGTCAATTAAAATATCTTCAAACCATGAAATTAAATCCACATGCTTGCCTTCAAGTAATCCAATACCACGTGCTGAGAGTCCAGTTCTTTGCCCATGTTTTATTAATGTATTTAGAAAGGCTTTGCTTGCTTGATAATTTCCTGCTCGTTCTAAAAATTTTTCCCATGTAAAATCAGTTATGTATGCGGCATTTTCTTGCACTTTTTGCCCGTCAAAGTAACTCCAGCGCACCCGTACGGTAATGCTTTTGCTTCTATCTTCTTGCATAGCAGCAGAAAATTCTTCCTTAGCACGCCGACAAGCTACCCAATGAACATAGTAATCATTGTTTTCATTAATTAAACGCTGTTCAAGGTCTGGATTATATTCAAGTAGGGTTTGGTAAAATAAATCATCAAAAAGCCGTCCCCCATAGAGCATATCACCATGACGTCCAACTACATCGGCTCGTCTTAAGTAAGCAAGGTCACAAGTACCACCGCCAAAATCAACAGTAAGCACTCCTCTAGCCGCCACCGATGGTGGCAGAGCACCCTTGGCTATGTAGTGTAAAACAGCTCCTACCGGCTCGCGCAAAAAACGTGCATCTTCAAATCCTGTTTCTTTAAGGCACATTCTTAAAATTTGTTGATAATGATTTTCTGCTTGAGAGGGAATGCCCACAAACATAGGTCCTTCTAAATCTAAGCGTGAGCGTAGTAGGCGCAAAAAGTTGAGCATATGCTCTTTAGCATCTTCGTTGACGGCAATGTCTGGCTTAAATTGTCCATATAGGGTATATTGAGCGCGTTCATGCTCCTTAGCCTCACCAAACTCATATTCGGCTGCAGCGCCAATCAAAAAAGCTTGATTATTTTTATAGAGTACAAGAGTTGGTATAGCTCCACCAAGGGCTGCATTATGCCATCCTTGCGGCTTAATTATGCTAAGATTTCCGGCATCACTTACGGCAATACATGTATTGCTTGTGCCAAGGTCCATTGCAGTCGTGCGCATTTTTTTACCTATTATAATATATTGTTAAATTAAGCAATTTATCTGATTTTGCGTATAGTGCCTTTGCGTACTACCACGTCATCTTCCAATATTGGTGGCTCGTCAACATAACATGCATCGCCATCATCAATATGTCCTAGTGGGATATAGAGCTCAAGCATTTGCTTATTCCACGTTAAGCTTTGTTCGTGGGTTAGAATTTTAATGCCAAGCTTGTTTAAGCGTTCTGTAAGCCAATGTCTTTGTGCACTTGGTAATTCATGGGCAAAGGAATATATATCACGCCCCACTTGTTGCCAATATTCACGGCTAGGGTTATTTTTAAGCTCGTCATTTTCCACTAAAAGCTTGGCGCACAAATGCGCACCATTAAACCAGTTCTGGCTAGCTACGCTTAATTGCTTACTAAAATCTGCTTTATCAAAAACTGTGGGACGCTTAATTAACAGCCCAACACAGCCTATAAAAAACAACACTCCATAGATATTAGTAAAAATATTTAATATATTACCAGTGCTTAAAAATAGGTTTAGTGATTCAAAAAAATGTAAAAGTGTCGTGCGCCCTCCAAAAAAATCACGTAGCGCAGTTATTGCTAAAAGTCCAAACCAGCCCATAATAAAAAATTTACGTGCCTTAGTGTAGCTATATATGCCCCAGGGTAATGTTATTTTACCATGCTGGAAAGCTTGCAAAATATGTTCTGCAACTTTAAGAGTAGCAACTACACCAAGTATTCCAAAGATCACCACTAGGGCAGATCCTAGGCCTAAGTGGGGTATAGTGCTTAGGCCTTGTCCTATACTTGAGCCAAAGAATAGCCCAAGTACTGCTAAGAGAGCATTGCGTAAGGCCGAGGGCTTAGGTATACGGCTTAAACTTGGGCTTTGCATGGGAGCTAGGTTTTTGCGCAAAATATCTTCATAATGCTCAAAATTATGTTCATGGTCTAAGGTTTTATTTTCTGTATTTTCAAGGTCATGGCTGATATTATCCATAACCTGACTTATAAGTGCTCGACGCACATCAAAGGCGCAGCCTTGCAAGTCTTGTTCGCTTGGCTCTTGTGGTAAGCTCTCAACTGCATTATTTATCAAGGCACTTAAATCTGACTCATTTAATGCAAGATCTTGATTATTCATGTATTACCTCTTCAGGGTAGATACTCTCAATGTCAGCCTTAAATTGTGCAAAACTACCTTGGGTAATGGCAATGCGTGCTTTACGTACTAAATCAAGATAATATGTAAGATTGTGTAAGGAATTTAGCCTAAAAGCTAAAATTTCCTTACTTACATATAGGTGGCGTAAATATGCCCTGCTAAAGGTTTTGCAAGTGTAGCAATTGCAATTGGGATCAAGGGGACTGTCATCTTCGGCAAACTCTTTACGCTTAATATTAATCTTGCCATAGGATGTGTATAAGGTTCCATTACGGGCATTGCGAGTAGGCATGACACAATCAAACATATCTATGCCAGCAGCAATACCATTAACAATATCAAGTGGTGTACCAACACCCATGAGATAGCGTGGCTTGTGCTCTGGTAAGAGTGGGGCAGTATGGTATAAAAATTCCATCATCTCAACCTTGCTTTCACCCACAGATAATCCACCAATGGCAAAGCCATCAAAGTCAAGACTACAAAGTTCCTCTACAGAACGGGTGCGCAAATCCTTAAAAAAACCGCCTTGGGTTATGGCAAAGAGTAAATTTTGTCCAGTGCCCTTGGGATAAGCAATACGTGCGCGTTTAGCCCAGCGTGTGGTTAAGGCGAGAGATTTTTCAGTATAATCGTAATCAGCCCCGTATGGTACGCATTCATCTAAAACCATCATAATGTCGGAGTTGAGGTTGCGTTGTATTTTTACAACGCTTTCCGGAGTAAATAAGTGTTTTGAGCCATCAAGGTGAGAGCGAAATTCCACCCCTTCTTCACATATTTTACGTAGTGAGCTTAAGCTAAACACTTGAAAGCCACCACTATCAGTTAAGATAGGCCTTGGCCAAGCTGCAAATTTATGTAAACCACCACGCCTTGCAACTAATTCATCCCCTGGGCGTAAATATAGGTGATAAGTATTGCCAAGAATAATTTCTGCATCAAGAGCGAGCAAATCATCGGGGGCTATGGCCTTAACTGAAGCCACTGTTCCCACAGGCATAAATATAGGTGTATTAACAACACCATGTGCTGTAGCTAGGCTTCCGACCCGCGCAGCTCCATCCCTTGCACTAACTATAAATTTTCCAATATCATTCATAATAAAATCATAAACATTTTTTAAAAAAAGTCTATTTTCTAATGGATACTAAAAAAGCCCCACTTAAATTAAAGTAGGGCTTTAGGATAACTATGTATTTTAATTATCCACCAATTTTTAGATCTTCCCAAAATTTTTCATAAATTTTTTGTGTTTCGCCAATTCCTTGGGTAAATTCACTATTTTCTAAATCTTGAGCTGTGGGGAAGATGAGCGTGCTTTGACTATACTTTTTATCAAGTAATGGCTTTACACCAGTATTGGGAGTTGAGTAATTATATTCTTCGAGACAAAGTGCTGCAATATCAGGGCGAAGCATAAAGTTAATAAATACATGTGCCCCTTCTTTGTTTTCAGCTTGAGCTGGAATAACAAAGCTGTCCACCCAAAGTGGTGCACCATCTTTTGGATAAATAAATTCTAGGTTTGGATTTTCAGCTTTTGCTATGAAGGCGTCTCCATTCCATATCATACCAGCCATAACTTCTTCGCTAATGAGAGCTTGCTTGGCGGCAGTTACGTCAAAAATACGTACCGCTGGCTTAAGTTTAACTAACCAGTCATAAGCAGCTTTAATTTGAGCTTCATCCTTAGTATTGACTGATGCTCCAGTGGCTTTTAGGGCTGCGCCAAAGGTATCGCGTAGGTCATCGGAAAGTAGCAGTTTTCCATCAAATTCTTTACGCATAAGATCATTCCAAGAGGTGATGGTTGCTGGGTCAACGGCCTTTTTATTGACCATAAAACCTTGTACACCCCACATATATGGAATGGAATAATCGTTATTAGGGTCAAAGTCTTGGTTCATGACCAAGGCTTCAAGGTATTTCATATTGGGTAATTTTTGCTTGTCTAGAGTAGCAAGCAGATTATTTTGTTGCATTAGCGCTACAAAGTATGTGGAAGGCACTACAACATCATAACCCTTACCTTCAAGTAGCTTAAGTTTAGCATACATGGCCTCATTGGATTCATAAGTAGTATACACTACTTTTATGCCAGTTTCTGCGGTAAACTTGTCAAGTACTGTTTGGGGGATGTATTCCGACCAGTTATACACATTGATGCTTTGTTCACTGGCCGCTAGACTTAAGCTGCTTAAGCACAACACTAGGGCAAGGCAAAGGGGGGTCAGAATGAGTTTTTTCATTTTACGTTTCTCTCCATGGGTTAAAGGATTAATGTTTATGTTTTTTGCTTGAGGTTGATGTATTTTTAAATGCATTAATAAACCACCAAGCTGTAAAAACTACAAGCACTGTTAGCACAAAGGTTACGGTTGACAAAGCGTTGATATCTGGCTTCATACCGAGGCGCACCATAGAATATATTTTTAAAGGTAAAACTTCATATGTGGCACCGGTCACAAAGAAGCTTATAAGTACATCATCCATGGCAAGGGTAAAAGCTAGGAGCCAGCCAGCCAATACAGACGGCATGATAAGTGGTAATATAACATGGTAGAAAGATTGCCATTCTGTTGCCCCAAGGTCCCTTGCAGCTTCAACCAAGCTTTCATCAAATTCTGCCATGCGTGCAAGAACTGTAATAGTTACAAATGGTAGGCAAAGGGTTGTATGAGCCATTAACAGGGTTGAAAATCCAAGTTCAAGGTTTAAGGCAATAAAGAATATGAGTAAGGAAATACCCATAACAATATCTGGGGATACTGTTAGTATATATATGGAACCATAGAGTATTTTTTGACCAAAAAACTTATAACGATGCAAAGCCAGCGCAGCCATTATGCCAAGGATGGTGGCAAGGCTTGCGGCAATGGTGGCTACACTTAAAGAGTTAAAGGCGGCATTAAGCAAACTGGAATTGTTAATGAGCACTTCATACCACTGAAATGTAAAACCTTTCCATTCAGTGGAGTAGCGAGCAGAGTTAAAAGAATAGATAATAACTATAAAGATAGGTAAGTATAAAAAGGCATATACAGTTAAAAGCCATGCTTTTGCTAATTTACGCATTATATGCCCTCTTGTATATATTGATTACGCTGTTGTTGGGCAAGGCGCATGGTGCTAAGGCGATAAATGCCAAGCATAAGCATTAATAAAAGACTTAAAAAAGTGCTAGCAGCTGCACCTAGAGGCCAGTCACGGGCCACTAAAAATTGATTTTTAATAAAGTTACCAAGTAGTAAACTTTTAGCCCCTCCAAGGATTTCAGGTATATAAAACGCACCTAGTGATGGTAAAAAAACAAGCATACTTCCAGCAATAATACCAGGAAGGGTTAGGGGTAAAGTGATATGCCAAAAAGTGCGAATGGACCCTGCCCCAAGATCACGCGCAGCCTCACCCATACGCGGGTCTAGTTTTTCAATGCTAGCATAAAGGGGTAGTATCATAAATGGCAAAAATGTATACACAATACCAGAAAATACAGCAAAGTTACCATACATTAATGATATGGGTTCAGTGGTAAGACCAAGCCACATAAGCAGTGAACTTATGATACCATTGGCTTTTAAAAGTGCGATGAGGGCATAGGTACGAATTAAGGAGTTAGTCCAAAAAGGTATAATAATTAGAAGCATAAGCCATGGTTTGACTCTAGCACTTGCCTTAGCCATACAAACAGCAAAAGGATATCCAATAAGCAAACATATAGAAGTGCTTGCAAAGGCAATCCAAAGAGATTCCCATAAAATAATAGTATATTTGGGGTCAAATAAATTTAAGTAATTTTGTAAAGTAAAAATGGGTACCACAAAGTCATTTTCACCGCGTTCTAAAACGGTCATGACCAAGAGTCCCAAGTTTGGTAAAAGCACAAAAATGCTAAGCCAAAGTGCTGTAGTCCCAATGGTTATGAGGCGAAGGGCGCTAGTCTTCTTCATGGGGTAATATTACCTCCCAGCCGCTAACCCACGTTACGTAAACTGGTTCACCAGTGGTGTAGTTAATATCTATAGCATCTTCATCAAAAAATTCTGCACCCACCAAGGGAGCACCGTCTTCTTTGAGGCTAATATGTATATCAACGGTAGCGCCTTTATAAACACTATCCTCAATAAAGGCATGTAGGGTAGGTCCGGCAGGGCGTTCTTCAAATTCATGATAAATACGTAAATCTTCAGGCCTGACTAATATTTTAACTCTATCACCTTCATTAAAATCACGCTTGCTAGGCACTAGGAATATAGTATCATGCACCAATACTTCATATGGTTCATTTGCATGTTTTTTAAGTATTTTACCCGGAAGAATGTTTATTTCACCCACAAATTTTGCCACATACATATTGGCTGGATCTTCATAAATATCTTGAGGCGTACCCATTTGAGCAATATGTCCATTGTCCATGACAACCACACGGTCAGACATAGCAAAGGCTTCTTCTTGGTCATGGGTTACAAAAATAAAGGTAATACCAAGGTTACGCTGTAGTTGCTTAATATCGCGTTGCATTTGAGCTCGCAACTTGTAATCAAGTGCACTAAAGGGCTCATCAAGTAGAAGAACTAAGGGCTCATTAACAATGGCTCTGGCTAAAGCAACACGCTGTTGCTGTCCACCAGATAACATGGATGGTTTGCGTTTGCTTAGATGTTCAAGATGGACCATATGCAGAACATCATCAACTTTCTTATTGATAATGTCCTTGCTTAATTTTTGCATGCGTAAGCCAAACGCTACATTTTCAAAGACATTCATGTGCGGGAAAAGAGCGTAATTTTGAAAAACGGTATTTACCTGTCTGGATTCGGGGGGGATATTGTGCATGTTTTTGCCAGCAATATGCACAGTACCACTATCTGGATTTTCAAAGCCTGATAAAATGCGCAACATGGTTGTCTTGCCGCAGCCTGATGGACCAAGAAGAGTTAAAAATTCTCCATCATGAATGGTTAGGTTGATTCCATCTAAGGCTACATGCTCATCAAAGCGTTTAACTAAGTCGCGTAATTCTATAATTGGAACTTGCTGGTTCATCACACTCCAACGTAAATTATGTAAATATTTTAACTAGGTGCTAAAAGCAATAAAGATTTTTCAAAACAATATTTAATTGCCATGCCAAGGTTTTAGTTGTTAAACGTCCTTGGCATGCGCAATTGGTCATAATAGCATTGAGGTTTTAAGTCAATACAACTATCGTACAAAATTTGTCCAAAATCTTTCTTCTTGTTCTGGTAGAGGCACGCTGGTTTTTGCCACATCAAGACATTTTAATAACCAAGCCATATTTCTACCAAGCATACGCATAGTTTGTAGGCCCTCTAAATCACTAGCTACTTCTTCTGGAGTATTGCCATGTACCATGTTCCAATATTGTGACGAAACTATGGGCATTTGTGCAAAGGTGAAAAATTTATTTAAGCAATCAAGGGCAGCTGTTGAACCAGCACGTCTACAGCTTACCACAGAAGCACCGGGCTTAAATGCATAAGCTCCAGATTTATAATAGAATATTCTGTCTAATGCGGCACAAAGTGATGGATTAGGTGCGGCATAATAAACCGGAGAACCAATTATAAGGCCGTCACTTTCTCTTAATAAATCTATCCACTCATTGATGGGGTCATCTTTAAAAATGCAATATCCTGTCTCAACACATTTATTGCAAGCAATGCAACCGCGTATAGCTGCAGGTCCAATACTAACAATTTTGCTCTCTACTCCAGAAGCTTCAAGGCCTTTGGCCACTTCATCAAGAGCCACTCTAGTACAGCTTTTTTTTCGTGGACTACCATTTATTAATAATACTTTCATGTGTTTACCTCGGCTTATAGGTTTAATGTCATCACGTTATACTACTTAGTGTATTTTTTAAAGTTCTGCAAGATATTTTTGTTTAAATAGTTTGTGAAGATTGTTAAAATTTACATAGTTACGTTCATTATTGCCTAGAGCGCAAAGAACCTCATAGCTAATTGTACCCCAAGCCTTGGCCAGCTCTTCACAACCAATACCCTCTTTAAATGGTCCACTAAGTAACCAGGCTTGTTTAGGGTTTTCTTCCTTAAGTTTGCTAATATCAGCGGCAATCATTTGCATAGCTACTCGCCCTATGATTGGTACGCGCTGCCCAGCAATGCAAACCATGCCCTTATTACTAAGCCCTCGAGAATAGCCATCGGCATAACCGCATGCAAGTATAGCTACGCGTAAATCTTCATTAGCTACAAAGGTGTGCCCGTAGCCTATACCTTGGCCTTTTTTAAGCTCTCTTATGGCTAGTATATTGGTACTAACCCACATGGCAGGCTTAAGACCCACAATTTTTGATGCTAATTCAGTATTATAAAAAGGATTTGCACCATAAAGAGCAATGCCAGGCCGACAAATATGAGGCCCAATATATGATTTTATTTCATCGGCAAATATTGTTCCAGCAGAGTTAGCTAATGATGCAGCAAGCTTAGGCCATGCTTGACGTAGGCTTTTAAGCATACGAGCAAAGTGTGTACCTTGTGTTTTTATTTCAACTAAAATATTTGCATTGTCAGCAGAGTGCAAGTGAGAGAGAGCAAGAACAGGAGTGATATTAGTGAGTTGTTTTAGAGAAGTAATAACTTCGTTTAGTTCATGCTCATCAAACCCTAGCCTTGCCATACCAGTATTGCATTTAATGGCTATGGGTAAGTTTACTTCTGATTTTGCAAGAAGTTTTATTTGCTCAAAACAATGTATAACTGGTATAATTCTGTTTTTTGCGCATAATTTTACATCGTTTTCGTCAATGGGACCAAGTAAGCATAAAATGACAATTTTATCAAAACTTTCGCGTAAGTGTAAGCATTCTTGCACTGAACCTGAGGCATACATCCTTACATCTTCAGGAATTAAGTTGAAGGCAGCTTCCTTTTGATTATGCCCATAGGCATCTGCTTTAATAACAGCTAGTTGTGATGGCCATTCAAACTCTTCCCCATCATAATCGCCAAAGGCAATGTTTAAATTAACCTTGGCAATGTCTTCATGGCTTTGAGCCTTGGCAGGTGCTGAGAATGTGTTTAACAGATTAAAATTGTGCACAATGCTTTTCGCATCAATATGCACTATAGGTAAGTGTGGTGGACGGTATGACATCTTACTTTCCTTAAAAGTGTTCATTATTGAATACAATCTATTATGCGAAGTTTTCTTAAGTGTCTAGTGTGATAATGTGTTTGATTTTGATTTGTAAAGGGTAGTTTGCACTTATGGCTACATAGTAATTGCTTGCCATGGCAGGAAAACAATATGAGACAAATCAAAATTATTGCAAAAGTACAAAATAAAAATTATTTATTAGCAATTAAGCAGGGCAACCGCATCTAAGTTATCTTGCCTTGCGACGTTTGGGCAGGCTGCTTTTTTAAGTGGTGACTATGGTGGCCCTGCTTTTGGCCCATCATTTATAAATTAGGTCTCATAAAAATGATGACAAACATGTAAATTGACAACTTCTAACTAAGGACTACAAATGTTACGTAAATTTTTATCTTTAAACTTGGTGCTTTGTTTTATGTTTTTGAGTGTTTTTGTAGTTTCAGCTCCTGCAGCAGAAAAAACATTACGACTTTCAAGTACCATTGGCCCCGTAGATGCAGGAATTATTCCTTTATTAGCAGAGGTTTTTACTAAACAAGCTGGTATCCCAGTCAGTTATGAAAAGGCAGGAACTGGGGCAACTTTGAAAAAAGCTGAGAGTGGAAACTTTGACTTGGTAATAGTTCATGCAAGAAGCCTTGAAGATGCATTTATTGAGGCTGGTTTGGGTATTGATCGTCGTGATGTGATGTATAACGATTTCGTTATTCTCGGGCCTAAAAATGATCCAGCAAAAATTAGAGGCGAAAAAGACGTAGCCAAAGCATTACAAACAATAGCCAAGGCTGAAGCTCCTTTTATTACCCGCAATGATAAATCCGGTACTCATGTAAAGGAAATGCAATTGTGGAAGGCAGCTAATATTAATCCGGATGGAGATTGGTATATTAAATTTGCAGATGGAGCCAAGGGCAATAAAGCTACCACACTCTATACCAATGATAAGCAGGCCTATGTTCTTATGGATCGCGCCACATGGCTGACCTTAAAAGATAAGCTTAACTTAGAAATTTTGGTGGAAAATGATAAGAGGATGCTAAATCTAATTGCGCTTATCCGCGTTAATCCAGAGCGGTTCAAGACAGTTAATAAGGATGAGGCATTAAAATTTGCTGATTGGGTTGTGCAAGATGAAGCACAAACCATCATTCGCGACTTTGGTAAGGATAAATACGGTGCACCGCTTTTCTTTCCTAATAGTGATGAGTGGAATGCCAAACAACCCAAATAGCTATTTAGTCGGAATTGCAAAACATGACAATTAGTTTAAACAAAATAGTTTTGCAGGTGAAATAAGCCAATAAAATTATCAGAAATTTGCATTATATGCTGTTGTTTCTGGTAATTTTTTTAGCTTCTTTTAACTATCAAATATATTATTAAAATATTTATTATGATTTTTAGCGTGGACTATTAAAGTATGCTAAGGTCGCTTGTAAACTATGCAGGGGGTTAAGCTTTGCTCAATTGTTAACAATAACTTGTCTGCTTATGTATCCAGTCCATATTTTTTTAGTTTATTATGTAAGGTTGCACGAGTAATACCAAGCCGTCTTGCAGCCTCACTTTTATTATCCCCTACTTCTTGAAGGGTTTGGGTAATGGCTAGGCATTCTACTTCATCAAGGGATAAGCCAAACAAAGAGTACTCTTGATTTGAGGGTAGGGGAGTTGAGGTAGAGTGAAGGTTTGTGGGTAGCTCATTTTCACTTATCATGTCTCCTTGGCATAATATGACAGCTCGCTCAACCACATTTTCAAGCTCACGCACATTACCAGGCCATGAATAGCGTAGCATGGTATCCAAGGCTTGGGGTAAAAATCCCTTAATATGCTTGCGATTACGTTGAGAAAATTTTTCTACAAAGTAGGCCGCAAGTAAGGGTATGTCCTCTTTACGTTGGCGTAAGTTTGGTACTTCAATGCTAATAACATTAAGCCTAAAATACAAATCTTCACGGAAATTTTTTTCCTTAACTTCTTGTAATAAGTTACGATTGGTTGCAGCAATTATTCGTACATCTACATTTATTGGTGTATCAGATCCCACTCGTTGAACTTCGCCTTGTTGCAAAGCTCGAAGAAGTTTGGCTTGTAAGACTAGTGGCATTTCACCAATTTCATCTAAAAAAATGGTTCCGCCATGGGCTTGCATAAATCTACCTTCGCGTTTTTTATCAGCACCGGTAAATGCTCCACGCTCATGTCCAAAAAGTTCGGATTCAAGTAAGTTTTCAGCAAGAGCAGCACAGTTTACAATAATTAAAGGTTTATCAGCTCGTAAACTTCCACTGTGTAAGGCTCTGGCAACTAGCTCCTTGCCAGTCCCAGATTCTCCATTAATTAATACTGTAGCCTCAGCAGGGGCCACGGTTAAAATCATTTGCTGCATATCTTCCATAATTTTACTACGGCCTAAAATCCCAGGAACGGCAGATGAATCACTAAGTTGGCGACGAAGCTCCCTATTTTCTACACATAATCTGCTATGCTCAAGGGCACGGGCTAAACTATGCTTAAGTACATCAAAATCAAGTGGTTTTATGAGGTAATCATAAGCTCCAAGGCGTAAAGCCTCCACTGCAGTTTCTACAGAAGAATAGGCTGTCATGATAATAACGGGCAGGGCAGGGTTAAACTCTAAAATGCCGCGTAAGGCATCAATACCATCCATGCGATTCATACGTACATCGGTTAATACAGCATCAAAACTAGTGTTTTGCACAGCTGTTATGGCAGTATCACCATCATCAGCTTCATGTACGTTATAGCCCCACGAACTAAGCATCATACGCAACATTTGACGATGTGCCTCATCGTCATCGACTACAAGAATGTTGGCTTCATTGACCATTTTTTTCTCCTTAAATACTCTTATGCCACTGGAAAGAGCATGCTAAAAGTAGTGCCTGAGTTTTGATGCTGGCTATGATGCTTAGACACCACGGATATTTCACCATGATGAGCTTCAATAATCTTATGCACTGTTGCAAGTCCAAGACCAGTACCTTGACCCTTGGTTGTAAAATACGGATCAAAGATATGTGTAAGATTTTTTTCTTCAATACCTTGGCCATTATCACTTATCTCAAGGCATACAAAGTGCTTATTCTTAATGTATAATGTCAGGGCTAGCTCACCACCCGTGGGCATTGCCTCCATGGCGTTTAAACAAACATTGAGTAAGGCTTGGTTTATGCGATCTATATCCAAAAGTACCAATGGTAAAGATTTTTTTGGTGTATGTAATTGTAATGATATGTTATTTTTTTGTGCATCTTGGCGTAAAAGCTGTATAGTATGCTCTACAATTAATGTTATATCTGTGGGCTTTGGGCGCACATCGGTAGGACGTGATAAGCCAATAAGATCGGTTATAACACGATTTAATCGTTCAACCTCTCGTACCATTACATGAGCAGCTTTTCTGTCTTCACTATCTTCTGGAAAGCGTTGCCCAAAGTATGTGGCATAACCCTTTATAGAGCTTAAGGGATTACGAATTTCATGTGCAACACCAGCAGCTAAATTTCCAATGGCCGCCATTTTTTCTTTGCGACGCATTTCCTCTTCAAGTTCGCGCACTTGACCTTCTGCATAGTCTTGCCGCCTACGCGACTCACGCGCACGTTGAGCATAAAAAAGACTTAACAACAAAGCCATACCAACTAGTGAACCTCCACCGGCTAGAGTGAAAAAATGAACGCGATCTTGGGCTTTACTTTCTTCAAAGGGGCCAATGTCAAGGCCAAGAAAAATTAAAGGCTGATTTGGCACATTATTAAATGTTCTTGGGCCCCCTCTACCCATGCCTAATCGAGGTGGGCGGGGTTGTGTTACACGCTTAGATCTTGGCATGAATTCTCGATATACTACAAAAGTACTTTCACCATCCATATTAGCAATAAACCAACGTACCGGCATATCATTGGTTTGTTGTGATAGATCATTAAGTAATCTAGCCGAGGCTTCTTGCCCATTAATCTCTAAAACTTCTCCAAGCCGTTCAGGACTACTGTGGGCAAGTATGGTACCGTCAGGCATGGTGATAGCAATAAAGCGTACATCTGCACTGGCAAGCTCTTGTAAGTTACTTTGCAATTGCACTGCATCGCGCCTTCCCATACTCATGCGAACACTACCCTCCACAGCTTGAATAAGGGCTGAACCTTCACCAACTAAGAGGCGTACCATGGTGGTTTTACTTTGCTCTATAGAGAGGGTTGTAATACCAAGCACAACCATAATAAGAACAACTACAGCGCCAAAAATAAAACGTAAAGATGGTAATGTAGCTACAGTATTAGCTTTTGATTTTGTGGTAGTAATATTGTTGCGTGCCATATGTGACATATAAACTTAGCTGACATTTAATACAAGTTTTAAATGAATAACTCAGTAGTTTTGGCATGTTTATTGCAAAATTAACTTAGAATTTGTAAAAATAAACTTTTTACTCGACATTTGTAAGCAATCTTTTTATGTGATTTTTGAGCTTAAAAATTTGCAAGTCGATTAATAAGAAGTTGGAGATAGTTATGCAACGCAGTATATATAAAACATTATTAATACTTGGTATTTTAATTGCTATACCAAGTGTTGGTAATGTTAAGAGCAATCATGACGCGCGTTGGAGCCAAGATTTAAGTGCTGAGCAACATGCCAAAGCCAAAGAGATTATTAAACAAGCTCATCCACGTATTAAAGAATTACGTAAAGAAGTACGCTCAAAAATTGATGCTTTAGAGGAATTTTGTTTTTCTAAGGCTGAGGATCAAGAAGCCTTGTCAAGGCTTGGGCAAGAGCTGCAACAAGCCCGAGAAGCTTTACGTACTGAATTAATATCACTTGATAATAGACTTATGCAAGAGGTTGGTGTTTCTATGCGCGCGTATCGTGGGAGAAGTAGTGCCCATTTAGGTAAGGATATTTCGCAAGATAGTGTGCGCTTGCATAAACATATTGACTCAATTCCGCACCATGGTGGACAGTAACATATTGGAACTAAATATTAACCTAAAAAAGCAGGGCTATATAGCCCTGCTTTTTTTGTTAATTAAATAGAGTAAGCTTGAGCGCCTTAGCCTTAGCATATATTAAAGATAAAAGCTTTGATGATTATGCAAAATAAGCACTGTATAAAAAATAAACACCTGCATAATTTTTTCATAGCCATTTTTGTAGGCTGTATAAGAATTTTACAAGCCCTACTAGGGGGACTAGGTGTAAATTATTTGTAATTTAGCATGGTTGCGATATAATATATGCTTTGGCACAGCCTTTGCTAAAGAGAAAGTATAGTTTGAATGACTATAAAAACAAGGAGTAGAAAAATGAGAAAATATAAAATGATAGTTCCGGCCCTAGCCCTTACCCTATTAGCAGGTAATATGATTGTTGCAAATGACGCAGAAGCAAGAGGATGCCCATACTCTGGTGGTCATGGCAAATATATGCAAGAAATGAGCGATGAACAACGCACTAAAGTTCAAAATTTGCTTGATGCAAGCGACAAGGTAACAACACCTTTAAAAGAAAAGATGTTTGTTAAAAAACAAGAACTTGAGGCTCTGCAAAATGCAGCCACCCCTGATGTTTCACTTGTAACTAAAGCCTCTAATGAACTAGTAGAATTGCGCAGGCAACTACGCGAAGAAAAAGATAAGCTTGGTGCAGAACTTGATAAAGCTTTAGGCCTTAAACCAGGAACCCATAAGTTTAGTAATTATGGTCATGGTGACGGCATGGGCCATGGAAAAGGCCAAGGCAAGGGTCATGGAAAAGGCCACGGTAAAGAAATGTAATATAGATCTATAAAAACAGAGATCTTAGCCCCCAATGGCGTCCATCCACGCCTTAATATATACGGAATGCGGCTCATCCACCGCAGGACATTGAACTAAAACCTCCTCCTCTCCTCAACCCAACAACCACAAGGCCGGCAGCCATGCCGGCCTTGTTGAATTTTCAATGGTAAGTATTTAATAGCAACGACCATGCTTAACATGAGATTTACTCTTGCTACAAATGAATTAAAGTGGTGCAAAATTAGTTTATCTACCATAAAAAGCTTGCCACTTCTCAAAAAATCAGCTAAATATCCCGCTCCTAACTAAGCACATCAAGACAGCGGCCTTAGGGTGCTCGATTTATTTTGCATTGGGCGAAGTAGTGTTATATCGGGTAGTAAGGTCTGGGTCTTGGTGGAAGCAAAACCCTTTTTGGAGGAAATTATGGCATATGTCAGCATGAAGCAAATGCTGGAAACGGGCGTGCACTTTGGTCACCAAACCCGTCGTTGGAACCCTAAAATGCGTCCTTATATTTTTGGTGCGCGTAATGGTGTTCATATTATTGACTTGCAACAAACCATTAAGCTTTTCCGCACAGCCTATGATAAGGTAGTGGACGTTGTTGCTAATGGTGGCAAAGTATTATTTGTTGGTACAAAGCGTCAAGCTCAAGAAGCTGTTGCTACAGAGGCAAGTCGTGCTGGTCAATATCATGTTACCAATCGTTGGATGGGTGGAACTTTAACCAACTTTGCAACCATTCAAAAGAGTGTTGATCGCCTAAAGAAGCTTGAAGTCATGTTTGCTGACGGTTCAATTAATCGTTATCAAAAGAAAGAAATTTTATATTTGCAACGCGAAATGGATAAGTTAAATCTTACCCTAGGCGGTATTAAGGATATGGAGCGTTTGCCCCAGTTAGCCTTTATTATTGATCCACATAGGGAAGATATTGCGGTAAAAGAATGCCGTAAGCTTGGTATTCCAATTGTTGCAGTTACTGATACAAATTGTGATCCTGACGTTATTGATTTTCTTATTCCTGGTAATGATGATGCTATTCGCGCCATTAAGCTTTTTGTTACTTCCTTTGCAGAAGCTTGCATGGAAGGCGAAGCCATGAATAAAGATGGCAAGGGTAAGAATGTTGAAGAAGAATTAAAACGTGCTGCTGCGGCTGAAGAAGCTCCTGTAGCTCCTGCTGAAACCGAAGCTACTGTCGAAGAAGCAGATAACGAAGCCCCTGCTGCTGAGTAGGTTTATAAGGAGATTATGATGGCTGCTATCAGCGCACAAATGGTTAAAGAACTGCGTGATAAAACTGGCGCAGGCATGATGGATTGCAAAAAAGCTTTGCAAGAAAATGATGGTGATGTTGAAAAGGCTCTTGATTGGTTACGTCAAAAGGGCATTGCTAAGGCTGCAAAAAAAGTTGGTCGAGCAACATCTGAAGGTCTTGTGACCATGGCAAGCTCTGCTAATGCTAAAACCGTAGCTATGACTGCCCTATGTTGCGAAACCGACTTCGTGGCTCGTGGTGAGCAATTTCAAGCTTTTGCTGCTTCAATTTCTGAGCTTGTGCTTGAGAAAAATCCAGCCGATGTTGCTGCCCTTGAAGCTCTTTTAGGTGATAATTTACAAAGTCAGATAGCCACCGTGGGTGAAAACATGACCCTTGGTGACTTTGCTCGCTTTGAGGCCAGTGGCAATAATGCTATTGGTGTATATATACATGCCAATAATAAAATTGGTGTCTTAGTAGAACTTTCTTGCGCTAAGGCTGAAAGTGCAGACAATGCAGCAATTAAAGAACTTGGTAAAAATATTGCGATGCAAATTGCAGCTTCAAGCCCTATGGCTGTTGGTCCTGAGTCACTTGACCAAGAAGTTGTTGAGCGTGAGCGTGAAGTATATCGCCAAAAGGCCTTGGAAGAAGGCAAGCCAGAAAATATTGTGGAAAAAATCGTTGAGGGAGCTGTTAAGAAATTCTATAAGGATGTATGCCTTTTAGAACAGCTGTATATTCGCGATGATAAAAAGACAATTAATGATGTGCTACGTGATGCTGGTAAGGAAGTTGATGATACCATAGGTATTGTGCGCTTTGCCCGTATTAATCTTGGCGCGTAAGTTTTAGATTTATTAATTAAAAGCCTGTTATGCCTCAGCATAGCAGGCTTTTTTGCATTTATAGTACTTAATTAGTTGAAGCTGAAAAAGTCATTTTCTAATGACTTTTTCTAAAGGCACGATCACTCCAAATGCCCTGCGGGGCCGCCGCAAGTTCGACCAAGCTGGCACGAAGACCTACCCAAAACATGGTGAAGCCGTTTGCGCTACCTAGCTTGTTAGGTTTATGCAAATAGGGAACAATGCGTTCTCATTAAGCGAAAAATAATTCATGGCCTAAAGCAAGACTATTTTGCACTCCTGCATCTAAAAGCCCGTCTAAATCATCTTGGTTAAGCCTTGCACCTTACGTTCATCTCTTATAAACTTGCCAAGCTGGAAAGAGCTGTGCATTCAAGACTAGAAAAGTTATAATTTTTTGAATTTATAAAAAACACTTATGGAATAAAAAATGATTATTAGTGCTTCGCGGCGAACAGATATTCCTTCATATTATGGGGAATGGTTTATGCGTAGGCTACGCGAAGGTTCTGTGTTTATACCAAATCCATACAATGCCAAACGCTATTCTAAGGCAAGCTTAACTCGTGATGCTGTTGATATAATAGCATTTTGGACAAAAAATCCTATACCATTCATGCAATATTTAACAGAAATTGATAAAATGGGCTATGTATACTATTTCCAATTTACACTTACCCCCTACGGGCGTGAAACAGAAAGTAACTTACCACATAAAGATAAACTTCTAGAAGTATTCATAAATTTAAGCAAAAGCATAGGTAGAGAACGGCTTGTTTGGCGATATGACCCAATCATTATAAACAAACAGTATGATATGAATTATCATGCTGAAATGTTTTCATATATGGCGCGTAAATTGTCAAATTATACCGAAAGATGCATTGTAAGCTTTGTTGATAACTATAAAAACGTTACTGCACGATTGGGAAAAGATTTAAATTATACAACTACCGAGCAAGGCATGCTGACTATAGCCAGTATTTTTTCAAAGCTGGCAAAAGAAAATGGCATTGACCTTTTTACCTGCTCTGAAGAAATAGAGCTTGGGCAATTTGACATTCAACATGGGGCATGTATTGATAAAAGTCACATTGAAAAAATACTTGGATCTAAAATTAATATTCGTAAGGACAAAAATCAACGTTCAAAATGCCTTTGCGTGGAAAGCATAGATATAGGCACATATAATTGCTGTGCAAATGGTTGTAATTATTGTTATGCGTTAACAACACAACAATCGTCTTTGTATAATATGAGAAAACACAACTCTAAAAGTCCTGTGCTTATAGGTGAAATTCCTTCGGATGCTATTATTATTGAGAGAGAAAGCTTTAGTATAATTGAAAGACAATTGTCCTTACTTAGCTAATTTAATCCGCACAAACTCATGTGCTAATGGTACTTCTTGTACACTTAATGTCTAATGTGTACTGTGGTTACCACAATCATAGCTATTTGAAGAATGCTTTTATGAAAATAATTTTACAGAGGTTTTACTTTATTTTGATAGGCTTTAATGCTAATTTATTCGCGTATAATAAAGTCATTTTACATGTAATCTAGTCTAAGTCATGGGTGTACTTTGCCCTATACTTAGGCAAAACTCCTGTTAAAGGCAGTGATTTTAACTTAAAAGCTTGCGAAGCATATCTTAATGAATATAGGACAAATTGTGTATAAGGCCGAGATTACAATTTAACACGCTAGAACAAAATGGTTTAAGCCTAATTGTTTTACTCTAAAATAAAATATTTAGGCAAAGGAAGTAAGTTCTTTTTGAGTGGTGTAGGCCATCTCATGAGGCTTGTATATTATTTGTTTTAAGGAAGGAGCATGCCAAAAATTACTGTAGCCATGCCCGCATATAATGATGCGCCATACATAGAAGAAGCCATCAATTCTATTCTCAATCAATCTTTTCATGACTTTGAGCTATTAATTATTAATGATGGTTCTAGCGATGGAACAGCGAACATAATTGAAGAATTTACCGATAAGCGTATTCGCATCATACACTTTGATAAAAATCAAGGACGTCCCTTTGCGCGTAATGTGGCTTTAAATGAGGCAAAAGGTGCCTACCTTGTATGGATGGATGCTGACGACATCGCGGTCCACAATAGATTGGCATTACAACTTGATTTTATGTCCAGCTCAAGGGATATTGCTTTTTGCGGTGGCTATATGCAATGTTTTGGTGAAAGCAAGCACCTAGTTCGCGTTAAAACATCACCTGAAGCCATACATGCTGGCATTATACTATATAGCAGTATTCTCAATTGTACTGCGTGTATGCATCTAGAAAGTTTACACAAATACAATTTAGTATATCACCAAGAGCTTCTACGCGTTCAAGACTATGCATTTTTCGCCCAAGCTTTGCTAAGCACCCCATTGCGCGCTAGCAACATACCAACAATCTTAACTAACTATCGGTATTTTAATCGTAAGACCACCCCAATATACCACATCAAAGCCGTAAAATATATTTTGCTTGCTCTTAATTTACCTTGTGATGATGTATCTTGTTATAAACATACAATTTTATCCATAGGGGCGCATGAGTCTATACCTAGGATTGAGCCCATGGAAATCATACTTTGGGCCAATGAACTCTATGAAGCTATCTTACAGCAACCCAGAATAATTAAAGAACATTTCTTAAGAATTTGCCATAGCAAGATAGAAACTTTTTTAAGCAATTTAAATACACCACAAAGCCTCTTGCGCGCATATGCAGCCCTACCCATAGCTAAAACACATAATATTCAAAAACTTTTCAAGTAAATATATAAGCTAGATTAAGTTTTACATTTTTTTGCCGATAAGATTAACTAGGCATAAATAAGCAGAGTAACATCTTTATTTATAATGAATTAAGCCTAAGTTAATAATGCTATTCCACAGGGAAAATTTTTCCGGAACAAATTTTGCATTGATACTGTGTACAATTTAGTAAAATAAGCAGAGGTTATTATGAGTGGAATTTCAAGCCTTGATTCAAGCAGTGCATTAGCTAGCACCAGTGTGAATTCGGTGTTTCAAAGCGGTTCATCCGCTGAAAATAAAAGCTATAATGAAGACCAAGTTACACTTTCTGATGAAGCCATTGAGCTCATGGAAGAATTGCGCTACAAAGAAAACCAAACCTATGTATATACAGAAAATCAAAGATTATTTGATAGAGTTTCTAAGGCTTTACCGGCAACGGAAAGTTTTGATGATATGCTTAATTGGTTAAGCCAATTTCAAGAAGAAGATACGAATTTTACGCTTGGAGACTCAGGTGATATAAACCGAAATGTTTATGAAAAAGACCCAGAAAAATATGCTGACCTTTGGTCTAATATGTATAATCACTTTACTGATTTGATGGACAATCTAGGCTTAGCTGGTGACACAACCATGCAACGAGAAGTTATGAGTAATGAAGAAGTGGCTGGCGCACTTATGGAGAGATTTACTTCAAGTTTTAGTGATGAAACCAATAGCTTGTTATCATATTTTAATATAACTGTTTAGTAATAAAATAAAAAAGAAAAATAGCGTTTTTGCTTTTTGTACTAATGACAAACCATCTTATGGGAGTTTGTGCACCTAAGCAAATAAGTTTTGCTTTGTAATAAGCTACAAAATAAGTATTTAAAGAACAAGCAAGGCTCGACCTATTTTTGATTTCTGTGTAATTATCTTAAAAATTGTAATTCTTTCAAGCTCACTAAACGCTTTCTAAAATTGTATGTACCATTTAAAATAGCAGATAAATCGCCATACATTTTTACATTAAATTTAGCGTTTTCATCTACCACTTGCATATCAAAGTCACCATTGCTCCACTCAACTCCGCCACTACGCCCAGCTCCTAGCTGTAGTTTTGAATTTAATAAAATTGTTTGAGGAGAGGCAACATATACAAGCTTCTTTTGCAATGCTTCACGCAATTTACCTGTGGACAAAGCCAAAATGTCAGCCAAAGCATGTAGATTGAGACTCTCAGCAGTGCCAAGTATATCCCGAACCAAGAATGCTGTTGAATCAAATCTATCAGCAGCAATGGAGGCATTTAGATATTGTTGTGGTTTACCATTATCATCAAGGAATGATTTAAAATTTGTAGTTACATTTAAGTTTGTTGCGCGAACACTACTCTTGGTTACAAGTCCTAGCCAGCGCCAATTTTGTACATCAAGCTTAACCTTTCCATCTATCCAAGGCCAATTTCTTTTGACTACTGGTAAGGCATAAGCAAAACCTATGTCTGCAAAGCCATGAACCCCAGGAAAATTTACATTAACATCTTCATATTCAAGTTGAAATGTGCGTGCTTCATCATGTAAGCCGCCCAAGAACCAATTGAAGGTCATACCTCCCTTACCAAATCCATGTACATCACCTATGCGCGCAAAAGCTGTTCCCACAAGTCCACGTGGAAAACCTTGTGCAGTAAAGTCAGCACTACCCCTTGGGCTTGATGTGGTAAGATTTGCCTCGCTAGCATAAAAACTAGCACTTTCTTTATCTTTAAAAGCTGTTCCACTAGGGGCTTTTAAGGCATCTACTGACTTGGCATTTATACTAAAAAAAACGTCATTTACTTCACCTGATGGTAAGACTAGTTTGGGACTTGCAAGCTTAATGCGCATCTGTAATGCATTTGACTTGGTGGATGCTGGTGGTAAACGAGTAGGCTCAGGTTTTGGAGGGCGGGCTTTATACGCACTTAGGTTGCGAATTGAATACCAAGCAGTCTTAATGGCATTTTGCATATCCTTTGCAAGTAAGGATAAATCGTGTGGTGAAGCATAAAAACCAGGAAGAGTTCGATCCAGCTGAATTTGTGGTAATGGTTTTGTCCACCAAAGTAAGTAATCACCACCGCGCGTTACATACACATCAGTCTTAAGGCTTCCGCTCACAGGATGAGTGTTTACATCAAAATCTAATAGGCTTCCTAAAATACCAATGTCTTCGATGGAGATACTTAATTGAGTCCCAAAACTTTGTACAGGGTCAAGACCAAAACTACCTGCGACCTTGAGGTTAGGATTTTTAATGGGGCTTAATACATTAATATCACGCACAATAAAGCGCTCTCCATCCCAAAATAATTGTGCTGAAGCAAGGGAAGCTTTAATGCGCGATGTACTAGCAAGTAATGTACCGCCAAAACGGCTAATAAATTGTGCTTGGAGTGGTTTTTCTGGTTGTGGTGGCCAAGTTGGGATATGAGCTAATATGCGTAAACGTGACCAATGATTATCTAATCCTGTGAGCAAAGATGGGGCTAATAATGTATCTCGCCATTGCAAACGCAAGTCTACATCACCTTCATTATAGTCAAATGAGACTAGACCTAAAAATTTTTTCTCTGCAAAAAACTCTCTTTGAGCCTTGCGCATGCTGGTAGAAATAATATTTTCTTGCCCGCGTAATTCGCGCATGGATAGTGTAACATCGCCTGGCAAATCTTGTATAGATGGTAAAACCCACTGACCTGAGCTAGTTTTTTCCGCAAAAATTGTACTGCGTAAACGCGCTTGCTTGGAATTGGCCTGCCCTTGAAAACGTGCTGCAATAAATACATCTCGACCAGATGGACCAAGATGAAAATTTGCTAACTCAACTTCTCCAACATCAAGGCCAAGCCAAGGCGGCATAAAGCTTAATTCCTCATTTTCTCCAGGTTCTAATGGCTCGCCCTCAAGGTAACGTGGAAAGCGTGGCATACGCACACCAAGCAAGGTGCCAAGCTTAATGCCAAGGGTAACTTTATTTTTTAAAACATTCTCAGGTTCAACTAGGTTATCGGTAACATGAAGATTTTGAGCTCCTATTACACTTGGCACAACCTTCTTTTTCATAACCTGCATCTCAAATGGCTTTGCATCTATCTTAAGCTTATCCAAGGTTGCAGAAGAATGAAAATTATTTAGTAAGGCACTAACTTCACTATTGTTTTGTTTATGTTCCTCTAAGGTGTATATACTGTTTTGATCCTGATTATAATTTATTTTTTTCTCACTTATACTACCAAGTGGTTTCATATCACCATACAAATAATCGCTAACTACACCTGTACTTTGATATTGCAAAACCGCAATTACTACGCGAACAATGCTGCTCCATTCTGGGTGCACTGTGCCTTCTTCTACGTATAACCATGGTCCGTATTTATCATGTACGCGCACATCATATAATTTGACTTCACCCTTCCAAAAACCACGCAATGCACCAATATGTACACGCAAGCCTAGAGGTTCACCCATGGCATTGGCACCACCTACTACCCAAGAAGTTAGCCTTTGTTCAAGTAATGGAGACGTAATAAGTAAAAACAAACAAAAGATAATACAGGGTGGTACAGTAATAAAGCCTACAACCCAAAGCAGTACACGCTTCCATGCAGGACGAGGCTTTTTAATATAAACTGTTTGCTGCTCAAGTTTTTTTTGCTCTTCAGCTTTAACAGTTTTTGCCAATTCATCTAGCGAATATAAATGCTTTTTCCGCGTAGGTTTTTTTTTAGCTGTAATGATGATTTGTTCTTCGTTATGCATAATTAACCTTAGTGTAAGGAGTATGACATAATAATGCACTTTTGTACACAAAATCCATAAGTAAAAAGCCGAATTCAGAACAAGTCTAAACCCGGCTTGTATAATTATTATAACAAGTTGAATGAATTTATTTTACAACTATGTGGCGCAAGCACTGCTGCTACTACACCCACCACAAGCACTACCACCAGAACTAGCTAGTGGCTTTGTGGGAGTTAGAGCAAATCCCATATAACCAAAATCTAAGCTTACACCTTCCACTGTTTGGAGTAGCTCTTTATTTATGCAGAAAGTAAAACCTTCTACGTCAAATTTATTGTCATCGTCGGTTGGCTCATCCAGAGCCAAGGCCAAGCGTGGGCCGCTTCAACCACCTGGGGCTAAATAAATGCGGATAGATCCCTTTTCCTTACCGGCAAAATATGCTTCAAGCTCTTTACGAGCAGCTTCTGTTACTTCAACCATTATAAGCCTCCTAATTTGGTTAATAAGACATAAGCACCGCTTTACACTTTGTCAATCCAAAAACATAAGGAATATTTTTTTATCTAAAAGAACTTTGAAAGTACGAAAAAGTATTTTTAGTCTCAATATCAGAAAGAGAATTCATTCCCTCAGGTTGTTTATTGGCATTTTGTAAATACAATGGCTTTATGCTTACTGGGCCAAGCTCATAGCTTGGCATGTCCTTAGTATTTTTTACCAGAATTGGATTTAAGTCGGGTGCCTTGGCTATTACTTGTTTTGGTTTGTTATCCGTGGGTGAAGCATTTAAATATTCACTAACGGTAACAAATTTTTTACAACCAACAGCTCGTAAAACAGTAATAATTAAGCGTGCATCATTTACTGTACGAACCTTAGTATCATGAAAAAGAAAAACACCACGCATCTCTTCAGCACTCATGGGACGTTCTAAAATATTTGGCATATCACCATAATCAGGGCTGCGTTCCCAGTCGCGACTATCCACCGACCAAAGTAATACTGACATTCCAAGTTGTTCAACTATATCACGCACATCACCATTGTATTTTCCATATGGTGGTCTAAAATAATTAACCTTTGCCCCAAGGCTATGTAGTAAGTCATATGTTGTCTTTATGTCTGCATAAGCTTCTTCATATGATACTAAGCGCAAATTAGCATGAGCATAACCATGACTTGCTACTTCATGACCTTCGTTGAGCATGCGCTTAATAAGCTTTGGATAACGCTTAGCTTGCGAACCAAGAACAACAAAGGTAGCCTTGGTATTTTCTTCTTTTAACGAGTCTAGAAGTTGGGCCGTTAAATGTGTTGGTCCATCATCAAAGGTTAAAGCGCACATATTTGCAACGTCATGGTCTATAATGGCATGCGCATCCCAAATCCTAGCAATGGCTTGGCTTGGCAAGGATAAAATGCAAAAAACTATGCAGATAAAAAAATAGATTCTTAATTTATACATTGAAATCATACTCACTTATCAAGACTGACTAGCATTTAAGACTTAAAACAGCAAGGCTTAACAAAGGTAAATTTTTTAATTTGTTTTTATTTTTTTATCAGAATTGAACATTTATTTTTACAATATGAGAGTAAATTAACTTTTTTTGTATAAAAAAATGCCCAAGTCTTGTATTTGCCAATATATGTATTATGTATTATAATGTCTAATTAACATTTTAATAATTCATTCAGTGGAGTTTGCATGTTTGCATATATTTTTAGAAAAATATTCGGCAGTAAAAATGAGCGTTACCTCAAACGCAAAGCTGCATTAGTAAAAGCAATTAATGATCTTGAACCAGAGATGCAAGCCTTAAGCGATGCTGACTTGCCCCTACGTATTGCTGAGTATAAAAACCAAGTTCAAAACGAAGGCATGAGCCTTGATGATATTTTAGTACCGGTTTTTGCTTTGGTGCGTGAAGCATCAAAGCGTGTGCTTGGTATGCGCCATTATGATGTGCAACTCTTAGGTGGTATGGTTCTACATAAGGGCAAAATTGCCGAGATGAAAACTGGTGAAGGTAAAACCTTAGTTGCTACATTAGCTGTTGTATTAAATGCACTCTCAGGCAAAGGAGTGCATGTTATTACTGTCAACGACTACCTAGCAAAGCGTGATGCTCAATGGATGGGGCAACTATACGAAGCTCTTGGGCTTAGCACCGGTGTAATTGTGCATGGTCTTTCAGATGATGAACGTAAAATAGCCTATGCAGCTGATATTACCTATGGCACAAATAATGAGTTTGGTTTTGATTATTTACGCGATAATATGAAATTTTACTTAGAACACCTTGTGCAACGCGGGCATAGCTTTGCCATTGTTGACGAAGTGGACTCCATCTTAATTGACGAAGCGCGTACACCACTTATTATTTCTGGAGCATCAGAAGAGTCTGTAGGTCAGTATCGCATTATGGATGATATTGTTCGTAAGCTTACTCCCAATGAACATTATACCATTGATGAAAAGGCTCGCTCCGCCAGCCTTACTGAAGCTGGAGTTGCTTATTGTGAGCAATTACTGCAAGTTGAGAATTTGTTTGATCCAGCTAATATAACAGCTCAGCACCATATTTTGCAGGCCTTGAAGGCCAACACTGTATTTAGGCGTGACATAGAATATATTGTTCAAGATAATCAAGTTGTGATTGTTGATGAATTTACAGGACGTCTTATGCCTGGGCGTCGTTTTTCCGATGGTTTGCATCAAGCACTTGAGGCCAAGGAGCGTGTTACCGTTGCTGCAGAAAATCAAACTCTTGCCTCTGTAACCTTCCAAAACTATTTTAGGCTTTATGATAAACTAAGCGGCATGACTGGTACCGCGGATACTGAAGCTATTGAGTTTCATGAAATTTATGGGCTTGAAGTTATTAGCATCCCACCGCATATGCCTATGGTTAGAAAGGATTATTCAGATCTTATTTATCGCACGCAAAAGGAAAAGTTTGCTGCCATTGTTGAAGCTATTATTGATTTACATAAGTCAGGTCAACCTGTGCTTGTTGGTACTATTTCCATTGAAAATTCTGAACTTATTTCACTTTTACTTAAAAAACATAATATTCCACACAATGTGCTAAATGCTAAGCACCATGAACAAGAGGCAGAAATTGTTGCCCAAGCGGGTCAACATGGCAAAGTAACTATTGCAACTAATATGGCTGGTCGTGGTACTGATATTGTGCTAGGTGAAGGTATCACAGATCTTGGTGGATTACATATTCTTGGAACAGAGCGCCATGAAAGCAGACGTATTGATAATCAATTGCGTGGTCGTTCTGGCAGGCAAGGTGACCCCGGCTCTTCACGATTTTACCTTTCCCTTGAAGATGATTTAATGCGGCTTTTTGGCTCAGAACGCATTTCTAATATCATGCAAAAATTAGGTCTTGAAGAAGGCGAATCTATTGAAAATGCCATGGTTACCCGTGCTGTGGAAGGGGCGCAAAAAAGAGTTGAAGCACATCACTTTGAAATACGTAAAACCCTTCTTGATTATGATAATGTTATGAGTCAGCAGCGTGAAGTTATTTATTCATTACGCAAAGAACTCATCCAAGAAGAAAACCTAGAACCTGTACTTGAAGAATTTCAAAGTGATATACTAGATGAAATTTATGATGAACTAGAACATCGTAAGGATAAGTCAGAACCTAGTGTAGAAGAAATTGAAACCATTATGGCTCGTCTACGTGAAGTATTTAATATTGATCGTGTTATGCCAAAGGATGCGCCACTTCCAAGCCGTGAAGAAACAGAACAATTTATTAAGGCTATTTTCACACAGTTACAAACTGATGCACCAGAAATGTATAAGGATGTTGTGCGCTATTTCTTGCTTGAGGAGCTAGACCGCTGCTGGAAAGAGCATTTACGCAATATGGACTCTTTGCGTGATGGTATTGGTTTGCGTGGATATGGTCAAAAGGATCCAAAGTTAGAATATAAACGTGAAGGTTTTGAGCTATTTCAATCCATGTTATTTCGCATTCGTGAGGGAGTTTTTAAAGCTCTTACACGCATACGCATTGAGCGCGAAGAAGAGAATATGGACGAAACTTTCAAGCATAAGGAAGACAGTAATATGTCTTATTCTGGTCCCACGGAAGATAAGGACAAAAATGCTCCAGTGCGTTCTGAAAAGCGGGCTGGACGTAATGACCCTTGCCCTTGCGGTAGTGGGCGCAAATATAAAAAATGCTGCGGTGCATAAGCAATTGTAATATCAATCATAATAAATAGGTTTTAGTCGAGGATTTATGAAAAGTTTTTTATGCTATCTTTTGTTGGCCTTAATTTTAATTCCTAATACTGCCTTGGCCAACTCATTAGCTGATGCGGAAGCTGCCATTGAGAAAAAGGATTTTAGTACAGCTTACAAAATTCTTCTACCTTTAGCTAAGGAAGGCAATGCCGAGGCTATGTACTTTGTAGGACGTTTTTATGAAGAAGGCCAAGGTGTTAAGAAAAATTCTCGCAATGCAGCCATTTGGTATGAAAAAGCCGCCAAGGCTGGAGATGTTAGCGCACAAAATAGTTTTGGTGGTGCTTTTGCCAGCGGTAAGGGTGTGAAAAAAAATTATAAATCTGCCGTAACATGGTTTCGTAAAGCTGCAGAAGGTGGTCATGCCGTTGCTCAATATAATCTTGGTTACATGTATGCCAATGGACGTGGTGTTAAAAAAAGTGAAAAAGACGCCATAGTTTGGTATGAAAAATCTGCTGAACAGGGCCTAGCTGAAGCCCAATATTCTCTTGGTTGGATATATATGAATGCCAAGGGTGCAGAAAAAAGTGATACTCGTGCTGTACACTGGTTTCAAAAAGCGGCTGACCAAGGTCATGTTCAAGCTCTTAATAATATAGGGTATATGTATATGGAAGGTCGTGGCTATGCCATGAATTATCAAAAAGCTATGGAAAATTATAAAAAGTCTGCTGATCTTGGTTATGCCCCAGCACAGTATAACCTAGGCTTTATCTATGAAGAAGGGCGCGGAGTTGAACAAAATTATGCAACGGCGGTTTCGTGGTACAAAAAGGCCGCAGCACAAAATGATGCTGCCGCACAATTTAGCCTTGGATATATGTACGAACAAGGAACTGGGGTAAAACGCGACCTTGCAGAATCAGAAAAGTGGTATAAGCTAGCTGCAAAAAATGGCGATAAAAATGCTAAGGAAGTATTAAAGCAACTCAATAAAAAACCATAAAAAATATGATAATGTTATGAAATGCCCATGCCAAAAGTAATCAAGGTTATTTTTGACATGGGCATCATAATCAGTCGACGCTGAAAAATATAATAACATTCTAAAATAGTATAATTTTATTGGAAAA
>CAYJLD010000014.1:0-38244 GCA_964371195.1 uncultured Desulfovibrionaceae bacterium
ATCCACCAATATCCCAATCAAGGCCAAACTTATCATGCAAGATGCGCACGGCAAGTTCCACATATTTTTCTTCAATAAGAATGGTAATTTTAATTTCTGATGTGCTAATCATTAAGATGTTGATATTTTCTTGTTGTAAGGCTTCAAATGCAGCTGCTGCAACTCCGCTATGATTACGCATACCAACACCAATGGCAGAAACTTTGGCCACTTGTGTATCGTGCATTACTTCCATAGCCCCAATTTTTTGGGATATTTCTTCCATAAGGGTTAGTGTATTTTGTAAATCTTTGCGTGATACAGTAAAGGTCATATCTGTTACGCCATCACGGCTGGTATTTTGGATAATCATATCAACTAATATGCCTCTTTCGGACAAAGGACCGAAGATAGCAGCAGCAATGCCTGGGTTATCGGGTACACCGTGAAGGGTTACGCGGGCTTGGTCTTTGTCATAGGCAATGCCGGAAACGAGCACGGCTTCCATGGTTGAGTCCTCCTGAGTTACCAAGGTTCCTGGGTTATCAGTAAAGGTTGAGCGCACGCGCACCGGAACCTTATATTTTTTTGCAAATTCTACTGAGCGAATATGTAATACTTTTGCGCCCATACTAGCCATTTCTAGCATTTCATCATAGGAAACTTTATCCATCTTACGTGCTGTAGAGCAAATATTGGGGTCGGTAGTAAAAACACCTTCCACATCTGTATAAATTTCGCATTCAGCAGAGCCTAGTGCTGCTGCTACAGCCACGGCCGAAGTGTCAGAGCCACCGCGTCCAAGGGTAGTAATACGCTTATTGTCCGTGCAGCCTTGAAAACCTGCCACTACTAAAACATCGTATTCTTCAAGGTAACTATATAAGGCTTTACTATCAATGGAAAGGATACGAGCATTACCAAATTGATCATCAGTGGTAATAGGTATTTGAAATCCTAAAAGTGAACGTGCTTTAATTCCAGCGTCTTTTAAGAGCATGGAAAAAAGGGCTATAGATACTTGTTCTCCGGTGGATACAAGACTATCGCATTCAGCAGGGTCGGGATTATTGGACCAGATATTGGCAATACCTAGTAGGGCATTCGTTTCGCCAGCTCTGGCTGAGAGCACAACTACCATCTTATAGCCGCGTTCAAGCCCAGATTGCACCTTTACTAGCACTTGTTGCATGCACTCAAGGTCGGCAACGGATGTGCCCCCAAATTTTTGCACAAGTATTTTCATAATTTGTCCAGTTTATTAATTGGTTTTTTTTGAGGTTAAAGTTTTATTGTAAGCATTGTAAAAACGCTTCTGCCTTAGGTCCATGGGCATTTATGCAAATGGACCTGCTTTGTTCGCATATCTTTACAGAAATGTCCAGAAAGTTTTGCGGCAGGGCTGAACTTGGCAAAAAATCAGCCCACTCAATAACTATTAAACTGTTTGGAATATCAAGTGCTTCCCATAGTTCTGTGGGTATGTTATGTTCACATCGGTATAGATCAACATGTAATACCTCTGGTTTTGTGGGGTATGAATTACAAATGGTAAAACTTGGGCTTGATATTTCGGCCAGTAAGCCATTAGGTAGGCTTTGGACTAAGCTTCTAGTAAGGCTGGTTTTACCACAACCTAGCTCACCACGCATTAAGATAGCTTGCAAGGGTAGGGTATTATGCTCTGCTTGGTAGGCGCTTATACTTTGCCCAAGTTTTTGACCAAGTTTGGCGGTATCTTCAAGGCTTTTACTAATAAGTGTCAGCATGATAAACCTCTGGAAAATGACTAAGATTTGCAATGGCCTTAGGTAATAGTTCAATTAAATCTGAGGCCATATTGCCGCGCATAGGATAAACATTGCTTGTTAGATATCCGCAGTGAGCATGAACACTCATGGCGATGGCTGCTGCTTGTATGGCTGGCATTTGTGGTTTAAACGCCGCAAAGGCAGCCGCACAGCCACTTAATACATCACCTGAGCCAGCAATAGCAAGACTTGGTATATCGTAGGGCAGTATACAGATGGGGCTTGTTCCCTTACCTAATAAAGCACCAGCACCTTTAAGAATCCAAGTACAAGGAGCAAGGGCCGTGAGTTTATGCATAGCATTAATACGATCTGCTTGAATTTGCTTGTTTTCAAGTTTAAGTAAGCGCGCAGCCTCACCAGGGTGAGGGGTAAGTATGTCGTCATCTTGAATGAATTTAAGTAATTCTTGGTGTTGCGCTAAAATATTTAGGGCATCGGCATCAATAATTGCGCGTGGACGTGTGGCCAAGCTAAGAATATTTTTTACAAAATCAATAGTTGATGTATCGGTGCCCATACCTGGCCCAAGTACAAGGGCAGAAAATGAGCTTAGCTTTTTTGATAAATTAGCTGGAATTTGACTGGGCCAGTGGTAATCATTGTCTGATTTAAGCTCAAGGCTCATAAGTTCTGGGGTATTTGTTGTAATTTCTGCACAAAGTAAACTTGGTGCGCCAACGGTCACAAGACCTGCTCCTGAACGCAAGGCGGCTCGTGCAGCTAAATTTGCAGCTCCAGACATATTTTTAGAGCCACCTAAAATAAGAACATGCCCCCAAGTATTTTTATGACTGTCTGTGGGGGTGGTGGGTAGCATGTCTGCTACACAGTTGGGACTTAATAATTGAAATGAAGGATGGTATTGCTCGATAATGGCCTTAGGTATGCCAATATTTTTGACAAAAAGCTCACCGGTATAAGTTTTTGCTTGGGGTAAAGCTAAGCATGGTTTGGCAGCTGCAAAGCTAACTGTGGCCGAAGCTTTAACGGCTATGTCAGCATCTGTATAATTATCAACATAACCGCTTGGAATGTCTAAGGCTAATACAAAGCTTGTAAGCTTATTGATAACTTCAATACATTTAATAAATTGTGGCCTTAAGGGAGCTTTAAAGCCCGTTCCTAAAAGGCCATCAACAATAATAGGTGGATTGTGCCATAGTTCTGGTACAAGTGTTTCTAAGATTATGGTTTGGTTTTTGGGAATTTGTATAAAGGGTATGCCAAGGGCCTTGCTTAGATTAACATGTTCAGCGCAAGCATTTACATAAGAACTTATTTTTTTTGTATGCAAAATAAGTGGCATTGCACCAATATCTTGCAAATGCCTTGCAAGGGCTGCTGCATCACCGCCATTATTGCCAGCACCCATAAAAAGTAATATGGGTGTATTTTTTAAGGGGCCTTTTAATTTTTGTAAAACTTGAAGGGCAGCTCGGGCGGCATTTTCCATAAGTGTAAACTCAGGAATTCCAAGCTTTATGGTTGCATAGTCCCATTGATTCATTTCTTCAGGTGTTGGCAGGGGTGGCAGTTGCAAGGTTATGGTCATATTCTTCCATTGCGTAAAATTGTGATTATGTATAAAGTGCTTTCTTTGTATGAGCTATTTGAACAAGCATTTTATTGCTAGTCAAGTATTTCTTAAACATTACATTGCAATATTTTGAGCAATGATTGTAAATTAATATTAATTATATCGAGGCATTCATGAATCTTTGTATTGTTGGAACTGGCTACGTTGGCCTGGTTAGTGCTGCTTGTTTTGCAGAAATGGGCAATAATGTGGTATGCGTGGACGTAAATCCTAATGTTGTGGATAGGCTGAACGCTGGCTTTGTGCATATTTTTGAACCTGGTCTTGAAGATTTAGTACAACGTAGCCGCGCTGATGGGCGACTTGTATTTACTACTTCATTGCAAGAAGGCTTAGAAAAAGCTGAAGTTGTATTTATTTGCGTTGGTACACCATCTGGAGAAGATGGATCTTGTGATTTAAGCTATGTTGAAGGAGTGGCTAGCTCCATTGGCCAGCATATGCAACATGAAATAGTTGTTGTGGATAAATCTACCGTACCTGTAGGAACAGCTGACTTAGTATCTTCACTTATAGAAAAAGAATTGGTTCAACGCCAAACTAGCATCCCTTATGAAGTGGTTTCAAATCCTGAGTTTTTGAAAGAAGGTGATGCTGTAATTGACTTTATGAAGCCAGATCGTGTGGTTATTGGTACTGCTTCCGAAAAGGCTGCCAATGTGATGCGTGAACTATATGCTCCTTTTGCTCGTACTCGCGATAAATTAATTGTTATGGGTGTACGTAGTGCTGAAATGACAAAGTATGCTGCTAACTGCATGTTGGCTACTAAAATTTCATTTATTAATGAAATAGCTACCATATGTGAACAGGTTGGTGCTGACGTGCGTGATGTACGTATGGGCATTGGCTCTGATTCACGCATTGGCTATCAGTTTATTTACCCTGGCCTAGGTTATGGTGGCTCTTGCTTTCCTAAGGATGTAAAGGCCTTAATTCATACTGCCAGTGAGGCTGGAGTTAATCCAGAATTATTAAATGCTGTTGAAAGTGTTAATGCTCGCCAAAAGAAAAGCATGGCTAAGCGTATTATAGAATACTTTGCACCGCAAGGCGGCGTGCAAGGCAAAACCTTAGCACTTTGGGGTCTTGCATTTAAGGCCAATACAGATGATATGCGTGAAGCAGCAACTCTAACTATTATACAAGACCTTACCGCTGCGGGCATGAAAGTTCGTGCCTATGACCCTGTAGCGCATGAAAATGCTAAAAAAATACTTGCAGATAATGCCTTGGTTGAAATAGTTGATGAGCAATATGACGCTTGTAAAGGAGCTAGTGCTTTACTAGTAGCCACAGAGTGGAATCAATTCCGCAACCCTGACTATGACCAATTGAAATCCTTACTTTCGGCTCCGGTAATGTTTGATGGTCGTAATCTATATTCTCCACAGCATGTGGCAGAGCAAGGATTTGCATATTTTTGTATTGGTAGAAAATAAGTTTAATCTTGAAGAAAAAGTTGTTTTATAATTGATGGTTACTTATTGCGACGTGATTTATTTTTAATAAATATCATGGTTGCAAATAAAGTCTTTAGGAAATTGATCTGGGGGAAACTTTTGTTCACAAATGGCTTTCCCCCAGAAGACTTTGTCCATATAAAAAAGCTAGGCTAATAACATTAGCCTAGCTTTTTTATATAATATGTATAATTTATTAAAGTAGTCGACGCTCAAAAATATAATAACATTCTAAAATAGTATAATTTTATTTGAAAATGGTAATAAAAAAATTACCAGAAATAAGAGCATGGAATGCGAATTTCTGGCAATTTTTGAAGCGAGCGTGCCTTTTTAGAAAAATGCGTGAAACGCGTTTTTCAAGTAACGACTAAAGTATGTGCTGTTCTTCTTTTCTTTGCATGGCATTTACAGGGCAAACCTTAGTACAGAGGCCACAAGCAACGCAAAGTTCAGGCACAAAGTTTGTAAGACGTGTTGCACTATCTACAAAGAGGGCATTGGTTTTGCACATGGACGTACACATGCCACAGTGCATACAGAGTTCATCGTGAAAACATACCTCATGCTTGAGGCCTAGTACTTTAACACCGCAATTTTTAAGGTATGCAATGCCACGTTCAATATTTTCATGTGAACCCATAAGTTCTAGGGTCATGCTTCCTTCTTTGCGTGGACCAATTTGAGCTTTTAAGATATTAAAAATAAGGTCATAGTCACGCACAAGTTGACAAACAAGCGGTTCGTTAGAAATGTCAGGTGCAAAGCTTAGCCTAACTTCTTTGTGTTGTTCTTGAGTTGATACAGAGTTATTTGTCATAGCTTAACTGTTTGTTTGTAAAAATGATTTTGCTCTGGATGCCTCAGCTGATGTGGGGAACTTTTTAATAAGTTCTTGCAAGCGAGCTGTGGCAGCAGCCTTTTGTCCAAGTTTGCTAAAGGAAATTCCTTGCTTTAAGTAAGCCCCAGGTACAGATGAACTCTTGGGGAAACTATTGATTACCTTATCATAGGCAAGGGCTGCATCATTAAATTTATTGAGCTGAAAATAACACTCCCCAACATAGTACCAAGCATTACCAGCTTGAGGATTTTGGGGATAGTTTTTGGTAAAGTCACTAAATGAGCGTTGAGCTTGAGTGTATTGTCTTGCGTTAAATGAGCTAACACCTGCATTGTATAAAGCTGTTGCCATATCAGCTTGTGGAGCTTGGGCAACTGGGGGCTGTGGTGTAACAGGGTTTAGGGTAAGGGTACCACGATTTTGTGGAACACCTTCGGAATATACACCATCACTGCCCAAGCCACCTTCCATACCACCTTCCATACCCATGGGTGAAGTAAGGGGTGCATCAAGATTTAGATTAAGGGCAAGAGATCTTTCCACTTGTCTAAGTGCAGCATCATGTCTATTGACAATATCAACCAAGTTTTTAGCCCCACCCATGGCATTAAGGTCATCTAATTGGCCCTTAATAGTATTAAGGTCTTGGCGTATAGATTGTAGTTGTGCCCAGTTGTCTGCCATGCCAGGTTGAAGTTGGCGTAATTGCTGATTTTGGGTTGAGACTTGCTGTTGTAATGTATCGTAATCTTGTTGTTTAGCACAGCCACCAGCAAGAATTAACATACAGCATGTAGTAATTAGTATAGATTTTTTTTGCATAATTTCCACCTTATTTCTTTATCGGATATACATCAAAATGTATTTTAATTTTCATCCTTCTTACATGTACTTGGGTCTTGTTGTAAAGGACTTTTACTAGCTCTTTTTCGGCCTACAGCAATATAAGCAAAGCCACCAATAACTGGAATGAATACGGCAACTAGAAACCAAATTGATTTTTGCTCTTCGGTGGCAAAGTAATGATTTCGTACATGCCATATGGACCATAGATTGGGCAATATGGGTAATATTAAAATAAGCCACTGCCACCAGAGTAAGGATGCAACCATGATAACCTACTACTTCTTTTTATCTGCCAAAAACATAGCAAGACATGTAAGAAATGCCCCAATACAAATGGCAATATCAGCCACATTAAAAGCAGGCCAATGCCAACTACCTATATAAAAGTCTAAAAAGTCAATTACTGCACGCATGCGTATGCGATCTATGAGATTACCAATGGCTCCACCTAATATTAAACCAAGAGCAGAAAAAAGTAACAAGTCATGTTTTGAGCTACGCACCAAAAAAAATATGCTTAAAATGGCAATAAATGTTGCCACCATAAAAAGCCAAAATTGCCATTCAATATCAGAGCGGTTTAAAAAACCAAAGGCAGCTCCACGGTTACGAATGTTTACCAGGTCAAAAAAACCTTGGATTACGGTGATTGAGCGATGTAATGGTATAGTGCTAACCGCCCACCACTTGCTTAGCTGGTCAAGCAAGATTACAAAACTTGCTATGCTAAGCACAATTTTATAACGCTGCATGGGCAATACTCATGACCTTAGTGCATCTTGGGCAAAGGTTTGGATGGCTAGGGTCAGTTCCAAGATTTGTATTATATATCCAGCATCTTTCGCATTTTTCACCTTGAGCTTTTTCTACAATAATTGCTACATCCTGCATGTCTTCTGGCAACATTGCATCACTTGGGGCATTGGCAAAATCGGCAATGCTTAATTGTGATATAATGCAGATAGCTCGCATATCTTCAAGAGTGTCATTTAATAATTCATTAAGAGTAGCTTGTAAATCATTGCTTATATACAAACTTACCTTGGTATCAAGGGAGTGGCCTATGCTGCCATCCTTACGTAATGGTTCTATAGCTTTGATGATGGCCGCACGCAGAGTAAATAATTTATCCCACTTAGTACGTTCTTCAGCATTAAGTAAATAATCTTGCTCTAAGTCATTTTCCATTAGATGCGGTAGAGCAAATACTGTTGCTAAGTTAGTGTCACGTAAAGATTCTGGTATATAATTATGTACCTCTTCAGCAGTGAAGCTCAAAATAGGTGCCATATTACGAAGTATTAAACTTAATATATGCCACAGAGCAGTTTGGGCTGAGCGACGCTCATGGCTAGTAGTGCCAGAGGCGTATAGACGATCTTTTAATATATCTAAATAGTTAGCAGATAAGTCGGTAGTGCATAGATTATGTAAGGTGTGGAATATCTTATGAAATTCAAAACTTGCATAAGCTTTTTGCATGCGTAAATGAGCCCTTGTAACTACGTCTAGTGCATGACGGTCTAAAGGCTCCATATCCTTAATGGCTATGATATGCTCAGGCGTTAAGTCATTAATGTTTCCTAATAAGTAACGACAAGTGTTACGTATTCTACGGTAAGCATCTACCAAACGACTTAAGATTTCATCAGAAATTCGTATGTCCTCTCTATACTCAACCGAAGATACCCAAAGTCTAATGATTTCTGCTCCAAATTTATCAATAAGCTCTTGAGGTGCAATGACATTCCCAATGGATTTAGACATTTTACGTCCGCTACCATCAACCACATAGCCATGGGTTAGCACAGCTTTATAGGGTGGAGTATTACGTGTTGCCATGGATGCTAAGAGCGAGGAGTGGAACCAACCTCTATGCTGGTCTGATCCTTCTAGGTAAAGGTCAGCAGGGAAACTACACTCTTTACGTTTCTCAACCACAGCAGTAAAACTTGTGCCTGAATCAAACCAAACATCTAAAATGTCAGTTTCTTTTTTCCAATTCTTGCCCTGACAATGAGGACAAGTAAGTCCATCTGGAACAATATCAGTAATATCGGCTTCATACCAATAGTCACAACCGGTAGAATGCTTGGCAAATCGATCTGACATATCATGCATCCACTTAGCGTCATGCCATGCTTCACCACAAGATTCACAAAGCAGAGCCACAATGGGCACACCCCATTGACGTTGACGCGAAATACACCAATCTGGACGAAATTCTATCATATTGTAAATACGCTCTTCGCCCCAAGTGGGAATCCATTGCACTTTATTACGTATGGCATCAAGAGCTCGCTTGCGTAAATCATTAATATCCATGCCAATAAACCATTGAGTGGTAGCTCGAAAAATTACCGGTTCCTTGCATCTCCAGCAATGAGGGTAGGAGTGAGTAATTTCATCCTTAGCAAGTATATTGTGAATTTCTTCTAGCTTTTCAATGACTTTTGGGTTTGCTTCAAATACCGTTAGGCCAGCAAAGAACTGAACACTATCTAAAAATCGTCCAGCATCATCAAGTGGGGAATAAATTTCAAGATTATATTTAAGACCGACTTCATAGTCTTCACGCCCATGCCCGGGGGCAGTGTGAACGCATCCTGTACCAGCATCAAGAGTTACATGCTCACCTAAAACCAGAGGTGATTTGCGCTCATAAAATGGATGCTTGGCAATGAGACCTTCTAGTTCTTGCCCTTTTACTTGACCATGAACTTTATAGTCTTCAAAACCAAAAATTTTAGCGCAAGATTCAGCCAAGTTCTTAGCTAGTAAGTAAAAATTGCTATCATGTTCAATTAAACAATAGTCAAAATCTGGGTGTAAGCAAACAGCCATATTATCAGGCAGTGTCCAAGGAGTGGTGGTCCAGATAACCACATAGGTATTATCTAGCGTAGCCTCTGGAAAAATTTTATTAATGCCTGCATCAGTTAGAGGAAAACGCACAAAGATAGAGGGAGACTTGTGGTCATAATATTCAACCTCAGCTTCTGCCAAAGCCGTATGACAAGAGCAGCACCAATAAATAGGCTTTTTACTACGTGCTAAGTTTCCAGCAGCAGAAACGTCGGCCAAAGCATGGGCTGTGGCTGCTTCATAAGCTGGGTCCATACTCATATAGGGTTCTTGCCAGGTACCAAAAACACCTAAACGCTTAAATTCTTTGCGTTGAATATCTATAAATTTGGATGCATACTTGCGACACTCTTTACGTACTACGTGAGCTGGAAGAGTTTTTTTCTTTTCACCAAGCTCGTGTTCAACCTTAAGCTCAATAGGCAATCCATGACAATCCCAACCAGGCACATACTCAGCAGCATAGCCCTGCATATTTTGCGATTTTACAATAATATCTTTTAATATTTTATTTAAAGCCGTACCCATATGAATATGCCCATTAGCATAAGGTGGGCCATCATGTAGAACGTATCGACCTTGTTTGCCGGAGGCTTGAACCATGAGAGAGTAAGCATCAATTTTATCCCAATGCTTTAGCATCTCTGGCTCACGTTGAATAAGGTTGGCCTTCATAGGAAAGCGGGTGTCGGGCAAGTTGAGGCTTTTTTTATAATCACTCATTAATAATCTCCATAACGCAAAATATGACGCTAATGCGCCAAAAGGAATTGATTATTATGGGGTAGAATATGGCAAATTGTCAAGATATGATACTGTGAAAATTGTGGAATTAGTATATATGCTGAGTTGCTCTTTGGGGTGTGGTAAAAAGACTATGTTAGTGATTTTAATTGACATTAATAATGCCAACTTAAAATATTATATAATGGTGTAAGCGTTTAGGATTATTTTTTTAGCAGAGCTTGCGAATATTTTTCCACTGGCGCAAAATCATCGTGCAGTGGGCTTACTTCTAGTACAGGTTCTTGTATTATTCTAGCATTTAGCATTTGCATAATGGGCGCAGAATAGTTGGTGGGTTTTTCTTCTAACATGTCCAAAATGTTAGAATTTTCATGCGGTAGAGCCATAACCATAAAGTTTTGTACTTCGCTAAGTGCAGTATTAGGGCTTATGGCAAAAACTAAGACTTTGGGGAACACTTGTTTTAATGCACCATAAATTCCTTGAAATATGTAGCTATCTTCACCTTCAAAGGCAGAAATAATATTCATCATAACAGCTCCATCATCATTGACGGCGTGGCGTAAGGCTTTTGCTGCCTCCACCGTGCCCATATGAAAAGGAACAGAATAATGAGAGTTAAAAACATCTACAAAAACAAGGTCATACTTGTTGTTATTGGTATTAATAAAGCGTCTAGCATCTTCATGATATATGTTCATGCGTGCATCGTCTGTTAGACCAAATGATGATTTAGCAAGTTTGGTCATGCCTGGATCAAGTTCAACTACGTCCAAGCGAAGCTTTTCTCCGTTTAATCCGCCATGTCCTGCTAAAAGCCATTTGGGTACAGAATATCCGCCTCCTCCTAGCATAAGTATTTGCTCAGCGTGTGGAAATAATACAGTACCAAGGGCGTAGTATTTTGTGTAAGAAAATAATAATTCAGAAGGCTTATCTAAATATGTGCCAGATTGGGCATACCCTGGGTCGGTGGCCATATAAAGGGCAGGGCGATTTCCGTCAGCTTGGCCAAACATGAGCCGAATATTATTGTAATGAGTTTCTACAGGAGGTGGTGTTCCTTGATTAGTCATTTGTTGTTCTTGATTGGCATTGAACAAGGCAATCATGGGTATGGCGGTTAAAATTAAGATGCGGGGCATAAGGGTTACGGGCCCACCACCAAACCAGACTAGGAAGGAAAGCAAAACCATAACCGCTGCAACACCTAAGAGTATATGTGTGCTTGAAAAAAACGATATGAGTACAAATCCACCTAGGAATGTACCAACAATACTACCAGTGGTAGACAGTGCATACAACCTACCAACCGTTGCACCAGATGTGGCAATATCTGCTAAACGTAAGCGAATAATATAGGGTGAAATCATACCAAATAAAATGGCAGGAAAGCTAAAAAGACCAATGGCTGCAAGAACAGCGGCAACATATATATTGTCGGTAGCAGAAGTAACAGCCATGCCCATGAAACGATGTCCAAGGGCTGTGAAAGCACAACCTGCTCCAGCTCCGGCTAAGATGCGACCAAGCACACTTTTGGATAGAGTTTTATCTGCAAGGCGACCACCAAGCCATGCTCCACAAGCAAGGCAGGCTAGCACAACGCCGATGAGGCTAGTCCAAACAATGACCGATGTACCAAGATGTGGGGCCATAACCCTTGCCCCCACCATTTCAAGGACCATGATTAGCGCACCACTAGTAAATATTATAAATTCAAGCATAATAAATATAATAGATTAGAATAGACCTAGAACACGGCCAGTTTCAACATCAACATCAATCTTACGAAATGATGGGGCCGAACCTGTACCAGGCATTAATACAATGTCACCCGCAACCGGAGCCACAAGTCCTGCACCATCAAAGTGTAGTACATCGCGTATATAAAGCATCCAGCCCTTAGGCACACCCTTAGATTGAGGTTTGTCAGATATGGAATATTGAGTTTTAACCATACATACCCCAAGCTCATGAGCATTGGGAAGGGCTTGTAATTTGGCCATTTTGCTTCTTGCTTCTTGAGAAAACTCAACACCGTCTGCGCCATATATTTCGCAAGCTATGCGTTCAATGCGCTCACAAAAGCCAGTATTGTCTTCATATAAATATTTGAAATTTTTAGGCTCATTGCTAGCCTCAATGACTGCGTCACTCAGCTCAAGTGCGCCTTCTCCACCTTGTAACCAATGCTTAGATACGGCAAACTTTGCTCCAGCTTGTTCAACAATTTCGCGTAATCTATTAATTTCATTTTTTGTATCTGTTTCAAAGTGGTTTAGGCATACCACAGCAGGTACGCCAGATTTTCTTACAACGTTTAGGTGATGTAATAGATTTTGAGTACCAAGCTCCACTGCACCTACATCTTCTTTTGAGTATTCTGCAGGTAAAGGACGACCAGGTACTGGCGATGGCGCGCCCCCATGGACTTTTAGGGCCCGTATGGTTGCTACAATAACAGCAGCATCAGGCACAAGCCCACTGGCGCGACACTTAAGATTCCAAAATTTTTCATAACCAATATCTGCGCCAAAGCCAGATTCTGTCACGTGAAATTCACTACATTTTAATCCAACATAGTCTGCAATAACAGAACTTTGCCCAAGAGCAATATTGGCAAATGGTCCTGCGTGCACAAGTACAGGCTGGCCTTCCATGGTTTGTATTAAGTTAGGCTTAATGGCTTCTACAATCCAAACAGTCATGGCACCAGCAACTTGTAAATCACTTGTAGTAATGGCTTTACCAGAGCGATCATATGCAACAATGATTTTACCCATGCGTTGTCGTAGCTCAGCTAAATCCTTGCTTATTGCCAATATAGACATAACTTCTGAGGCCACAGCAATATCAAAGTGAGATTGCATCATAAAGCCATTTTTACCGCTGCCATTATCAATACCAATAATAATATTACGCAAGGCTTGACAGCAAAAATCCATGACCCAACCCATGGAAACCCTTGTGGGGTCAATATTTAATCGTGACATGCCAGATAAACGTAAAAGGGCTTCATCGTCATAATTACGCTAGTGTGGCATGCGTGTAGTCAGTGCCACCATTGCTAAATTGTGAGCATTCATGAGCGAGTTGATATCGCCTGTGAAGCCAAGTGAGTATTGAGTTAAAGGTATACATTGCGAAAGTCCACCCCCAGCTGCGGAGCCTTTAATGCCCATGGTTGGACCGCCCGAAGGTTGACGTATGGCAGCAGAGGATTTTTTGCCGCGCTTACCAAGCCCTTGCACAAGGCCAATGGTAGTTGTGGATTTGCCCTCACCAAGTGGTGTAGGAGTCATGGCTGTTACATTAATATATTTACCATTGGGGGTGCTGTCTAATCGCCGGAGTAATTTTTGAGAATCAATCTTGCCCATGGCATGACCGTAAGGCAAAAATTCGTGTTCCTCAATACCCATCTCCCTAACAATATCGGTGATGGGAGGCATTTGGGATTCAGCAGCTGCTGCTAATTCCCAGTCGGCATGTTTTGTTGGGTCAAGTTTCATAAATTACCTCATTATATTAAGGGCGATCAGGTAAATCATTAATGGTACTAAATTCGTTTGCCATCACTGCAATTAAAATTTTTGAAGTATACTTCTGGTCAAATTGAGCTGTTTCACTGGCTAGTTCCCTTGCGGCAGTTTCAAAATCCTTGGGAGTTGCATAAGGTCGATTACCAATCATTGCACAAAAAGAATCAACCGCCGCACAAAGGCGACCAGTAACACTAATATCTTTTGATTTTTGAGGATAGCCTGATCCATCAAGCCTTTCATGGTGCTCTAATATACACTTGGTAAGCTCATCAAATGCTAAATCAAGCTTTTGCATCATTTTATAGCCAAGTAGTGGATGCATAACAATTTTATCGCGTTCATCTTTGCTAACCCTGCCAGGCTTAGTATAGATAAAATTAGGAATTTTAGTCATACCAATGTCGTGTAGGAGTAAGGCTAAAGCCATGCGGTCAAAGGAACGACGGTTTGTATTATCCTTGGATGTTGTTTCAAGCCAAAGCCACAACCCCACGCTCATGCAATTAATGGCATGGTGGGGTTGATTGTAAGGCAAATAAAGTCTGCGCATAAAGTATTTAATTCTATGTCTATCTTGCCAAAGCCATTCAGTAACAACCATCATGGATTTGTAGAGCGGCTCAAACATAATTTTAACAGGATTTTGACTAAATTCAGTAAGCTTCATGATCAGAGCTCGCATGCAAATATCAGCAATTTCTGCTTCTTTTAGATTTGCATCTTGTAGAACTAAGTCAAGCTGTTTAACAATATGCTCAGAATAAATATGGTGATCAGAACGGGCAACAAATAAGAGTCCCGCAGCACAAAGCACCTTGATTTCATCTACTTGGTCATTAGTTAGCCGCTGATCTTTGCGGCTATATGGCACAAGTAATAGGATTTCTTCTTTAAAGAAAAACAAATCAAGTGGCAGACGATATTTAGGGAAAGATCCTAATATCTCACAGCTAATTTGGTAATATTGCTCACTAATATTACCAGGAACACCTTTAACCTTTTTGGCCATAGTTATTTCCAGTATACTTTTACAAGGTTTGTACCCCTTGAACGTCCACCCGTTTGAGGTTGGCCTGCTGTGATAATTATACGCTCGTCAGGGTTAAAAGTTGGATTTTTAATGATAAAATGCTCAGCCCTTTCAGTATGACTAACTCTTTCTGTAGGGTCACTGATAAAAATTGGAGTAACTCCCCAAGAAAAGTTAAGAGCTTTCAAAGCTTCGGGTTCTGGAGTTAGTCCAAATATTTGTTGTGGGGGGCGGCATGAAGAAATTTGCCTAGCTGATGCACCACTCATACTATGTGAAACAATGGCCACAGCATTAGACTTTTCAGCCAATAAACAAGCCGAATAAGCAAGAAATTCATTGATTCCCTTGTCTGTATCTGGCTCTTTTAGTTCGTGCCTATCCATTAAGATGGCCTCAGCTTGTTTTGTTATTTCACGCATATACGCCACGGTATCCACAGGGAAGTTGCCCATAGCAGTTTCTTCAGAAAGCATAACGCAATCTGCACCATCAAGCACAGCATTGGCTACGTCGGTGGTTTCTGCTCTTGTTGGCACAGGGCTTGAAACCATGGAGAGCAACATTTGTGTGGCTACAATAACCGGTTTTGAGGCTTGATTGCAAGCCTTAATAATACGCTTTTGTATGCCTGGAAGCATGGGTAGAGGGCATTCAACCCCAAGATCTCCGCGGGCCACCATGACTACATCGGCCTCACGTAATATTTCATCAAGGCGGTCAACAGCTCCTTGGCGCTCTAATTTAACAATTACTGGGATGCTCTTGCCAGCAGCAAGTAGAACATTCTTTACATCAACTACATCTTCTGGTGTTTGTACGTAAGAAATAGCTACGGCATCAATACCAAGAATAAGTCCTTGAGCGAGGTCTTTGCGGTCTTTTTCAGTTAAGGCTGCAACCTTGGTAGCTTTACCAGGTAAGGCAAGACCCTTACGTGATGTAACCATGCCAGCATTATTAGCTTCAAGAACTACAAGGCCATCGGCGCGTTTTTCAGCCACATGGAATTGCAAGCCTCCGTCAGCTAAAACCAAACGATCATTGGCAACTAAGCTTTCAAGTATCACTGAATGATCAAAGGGTAAGTAAGGCATTTCATCATTTTCTTGGGCTTTTGGACCAAGTAATAAACGCATGCCTTTAGTAACATTAATTTTTTGATCATCTTTAAGGTTACCAAGGCGTATTTTTGGTCCAGAAAGATCCTGCATGATAGTCAATGGTATATTAATTTCTTGTTCAGTTTCACGTATATAGCGAATGATATCCACAAACATGGATGCATCACCATGTGAAAAGTTAAGACGAAACACACGCACACCAGCAAGAGCAAGGGCACTGATTTTTTCTTTAGTATTAGACGCAGGTCCAATGGTGGCAATTATTTTTGTTTTCATGATGTTTCCGTGTTAATAGTTAAAGTATTATAATTTATTGATTATAGGAATTGAAGCTGTTTTTTATTCTCATCAATAACCTTTCATCAATACCCTAAAAACATTTAGTTGAATAGTCCTAAAAAAGGACATTTTCGCGCATGCTTTTAGGTCACTAGGGGTACTTTTTGCTAACTATTTAATATAATAGTATGTTATTTTAAAGGTTTTCTTTTTTAGTTAGAGTAAAAACTATGCAAAAAATTTTTTGTTTTTAATTTTACAACTATAGTTAAATTATTAAGTTTTTTAGATATGTTTGCACAATACATTGATTTAGGTTTTTATTTGATGCTAAATGCAGTTTTTTAAATAGTAATGCCAGCGATATACAAAGTAAATTTAAAAAATACCTAAAATAATGAGAGCAATTTTTAAAATTAACGGTTTCTTGGTTATATCTTAAATATTAGTATGTTAATATGCAAGATTTATTTTGGGTTTAAATAAAAAAATTTTGGGCATTCCATTTTTATTTTGCATAAGTGTTGACAGTGCCATTAAACTAGGTCAAAGTGGGAAAAAGTGGTATGAAGTGGTATAAGGTGGTAAAAAATGTCCGAGTTTGAAAAAAGTCATTATAGAAGCTTAGATGCCAAGGGGCGACTTATGCTTCCTGTGGATTATAGAGAAGCTCTTAGTGCTATCTCCCCCACAGGTAGTTTTGTGCTTACTGGTTTTTATGGGCGTCTTGTGGCTTATTCACCTGAGGCATGGCAGGCCACCAAGAAGGAACTTGCTAAAATTAAAAATCCACCCATGGCCTTAGGGCGTTTTATCAGTAAGGTTCGTGGTCTTGCTGAGGAGCTAACACCTGATGGGCAAGGGCGAGTTAGACTTCCACAATCACTTATGCGTGAGGCTGGCCTCATTAAGGATGTGGTGTTGGTGGGTTTAGATAATAAGTTTGAAATTTGGGATCAGGCCAGTTTTGAAAATATTGAAATAGGTGATGTTTCTGAAGAATTAAGTGCCAGCAACATTGATGTTTCACTGTAAAATGGTTTGGTTTATTTTGTATAATATTTGGGGATTATGGGTGTTATAATGGTTAATAATTCACACGAAAGTGCTGTGCATGTTCCTGTGTTGTTAGAGCAAACCCTTATGGCACTTTCACCTAAATCTGGTGGGCGTTATCTTGATGGCACCTTAGGGCTTGGAGGACATAGCAGCGCTATCTTGCAGGCAGCAGAAAATATTGAACTATGTGCCCTTGACCGCGATGGTGATGCGCTTGAAATTGCCAAGGAGAGACTTAATCCATTGCTAAGTACCGGTGCATGTGTGCATTTTTTTCATACTCATTATAGTAAATTTTCAGAGGCATTAGATGCACTTGGTTGGACAAAAATTGATGGTGCTTTGATTGACATTGGTGTGTCGTCCTTACATTTAGATACAGCAGGTCGAGGGTTTAGTTTTAATAGTGACGGGCCTTTAGATATGCGTATGGATAGGCAAATGCAAGATGGTGCCACACGTTCAGCTTGGGATATTGTAAATAGAGATCGCTTTGAAATATTAAGGGAAATTATCCAAAAGTTTGGTGAAGATCCACAAGCAGGACGTATTGCTAGGGCCATTATTGATGCACGCCAGAAAAAAGCTATTGATGGAACGGCCGAACTTGCACAAATAATTTACAATGCCTACCCCCCAGCTTGGCGAGCCAAAGCTAGAAATCATCCTGCCACAAGAACATTTCAGGCCTTGCGTATGGTTGTGAATGATGAATTGGGTGAGTTGCAGCGGTTTTTGGATTTGATTTTACAAAGATTAAAAGTTGGTGGGCGTTTGGTGGTTATTTGTTTTCATTCACTTGAAGATCGCATGGTTAAGCAAAGTATGCGTTATTGGGCTGAGGGTTGTCGTTGTCCAAGGCATATTATGCGTTGTGAATGTGGGCATAAGCCAGAGGTAAAAATTTTATATAAAAAACCACTTATTGCTAGTGATGATGAGCTTAGACAAAATCCAAGGGCCAGTAGTGCAAAACTGCGAGCAGTAGAAAAAATTTATGAGGTGGCATAATGGAGCGCGGAAGTAGCGGTTGGATTTTATTACTTGTGCTTGGAACGCTCTCAGCCATGTTTATGAGTTTGGTCTTGGTTTGGGTGAATATAGAACGTATGGATACAAGTTATTTTATAAATACATTACAGATAGATATTAGAGAAAAAAGCGCGCATAGAGCTAAGCTTGAGGTGGAACGAGAATACTTGCTTTCACCCTATGAATTGGGACGTAGAGCAGAAATGCTTGGCTTGCATCAACCTAATATGGGGCAGGTGCGCTGGAGAGATGATATATCAGATAAGTGATGTATAACTTATATAGCTGAAATTGCTGTATAGTTTTGGAGAGGACTATGGCATTTTTCAAAAGAAGAGTTCGTAATAAGCGTGACAAGCAACCGGCTGCTCCTAGTAGTAAGCTAAAGTTTGGTGCATCAAAGGATAAGCCTAAAAACAATGTGCGTGCTAAGCTTGCTAAGGTAAATTGGGGCGTTGTGCGTATTAATGTTGTGGTGCTAGGTTTTGCATTGTTTTGGGTAGCACTTTGGGGTCGCGCTTGGTATTGGCAAATTATTGAGGGTTCTTATCTTGCAGATAAGGCCAAAAATCAACATATTGCATCGGTATTGGTGACTGGAAAAAGAGGTAAAATCTTAGATCGTCATGGGCAAATTCTTGCTCGTTCGGTTGAAAGTTTATCCATATTCGCACGCCCTAATGAGGTAGAGAATATAGCAGAAACAGCTAGTAAGCTATCTGTGATATTGGGTATTCCTGAGCAAAAGATTTATAGCCAATTATCTAATGACTCAAGAAAATTCATTTGGATTGTAAGAAAGGTTGACGACTATACTGCTCAGGCTGTGCGCGAGGCAAAGCTTGTAGGTATAGGTTTATCAAAAGAATATGAGCGGGTTTATCCATTTAAGCATATGGCCGGTCAGCTTTTAGGTTTTGTTGGCATTGATGATCAAGGTCTTGAAGGGCTTGAGCGAAATTTTGATAAACATTTAGCCAGTGTATCTACAAGACAGTTGGTACAACGTGATGCCAGAGGGCGTAGATTTTATTTAGATTCTGATGGAGCTGAGCCCACAGGACAAGACTTACATCTAACTATTGACACTCAGGTGCAATTTTTTGCTGAGGAAGCTGTTGCCAAAGCTGTAGACAATTTTGGTGCGACTTGGGGTGGGGTGTTAGTCGTTGATGTGTCAAGTGGTGATATTTTGGCTTGGGCTCAATATCCATTTTTCAACCCCAATGCTTATAGTGCATTTGCCCCGAGCCAGTATAGAAATCGTTTAGCTTTTGATTCACTTGAGCAAGGTTCAACGGTAAAACCATTTCTTGTGGCAGCAGCGTTACAAGAAAAAATTGTCACAAAAGACAGTGTTTTTGATTGTGAAGATGGCAGATGGGATACCATGGGCATTACCATTCGCGATACTACATATCATAAAGAATTGCCTGTTAGTCAAATTGTTCGTTATTCAAGTAATATAGGTGTTGCCAAAATTGGTCAGGTTTTGGGTGCGCCTGTATATCATAGTTATTTGTCAAAGCTTGGTTTTGGATCACGCACCATCTTACCTGTATCTGAAAGTAAGGGTATTTTACGAAGCCCCAAAAATTGGAAAGGTGTTGATGTGCTAAGTGCTTCCTTTGGACAAGGCTTTTCTACTACAGCAGTGCAAATGGCCCAAGCATATTTAACGCTTATCAATGGTGGTGTATATAAACCCTTACGCTTAACCCTTAATGCAGAATTACAAAAAAACGTTAAATCAGAGCGCATATTTAGTGATAAGGTGAGTAAGGAAGTTTTAAGTATGATGCGTGATGTTGTGCAAGAAGATGGTAGTGGCAAAAGAGCACGCATTGCTGGAATAGAAGTAGGTGGCAAAACGGGTACGGCGCAAAAAGCAGATAAAAAAACCGGAACCTATGGTGATGGGCGTATGGCGTCGTTTGTGGGTTTTGCACCAGCTGATAATCCAAAATACTTAACTTTAGTCATGGTAGATGAGCCTACCAAAAATTCATTTGGTGGAGTAGTGGCAGCACCTGTTTTTCAGCAAGTGACAAGGCTTGCCATGACCTATGGTGGGGATTTACCAGATATTGTTTTTGCAAATTCAAATAATGGTCCGCTTATTAAGCGTGGAGCCCAATTAAGCCAAGGGGCAAGAAAATACAAAGTTTCTAGAAGCCCATCCCCTTTATTTAACATGCCGAAATTTGAAGCTTTGAGTATTAAAAAGTCAAAGCAGGTAACTTACAATAGTTTGCCAGGGCATATGAGCAAAGCTAGTGCTGTTGTACCAAATGTAGTTGGCAAAACAGTACGCACAGCTGTGGAACTATTTGCACGTGGCGGCATTGTTCCTGTGCTTAAAGGTAATGGGCAACGTGTAGTAAAACAAGTACCTGCACCAGGAACAAAGTGGCCGGAGCAACAAAGTACGGAGTATATTCTATGGCTATCGGAAAATCAGTAATGGAATTTTCAAATTTAGTCCAAAGTTTACCTGAACTTGTAGCAAGTACTGATATGCGTATTAGGATTGACTCACGTTTAGTGGAGCCAGGTGATATCTTTGTTGCCATAGCTGGTGTTAATGATGATGGAGCAAAATATATTCCTGCAGCAGTGCAAGCTGGCGCAAGTGTAATAGTTTGTGAGTTTGAAAATGATGTTACCTTAGAGGCAGCCAACAAAGGTGTTGCCATAGTTTTGCATCCAAAACCACGTAAGGCACTTTGGCAATTGGCAGAAATATATTATGATACTACAAGGTTATGCCAAAGTAATAATGCAAAAATTATTGGTATTACAGGTACTAATGGCAAAACAACTTGTGCTTATTTATTAGAACATCTCTTTACGCGTCTTGGGCATAAGGTAGGTGTTATGGGTACTGTTAGTTATCGCTGGCCTGGGCATGAACAAGAAGCTCCACTAACAACTCCAGATAGTTTAACTACACATGAAATTTTATCAATTATGCTCAAAAGTGGTGTAGATGTGATTATTATGGAAGTTTCTTCACATGCTTTAGATCAAGAAAGGGTTGGAGGTATAAATTTTGCTGGTGCTATTTTTACAAATCTTACCCAAGATCATTTAGACTTTCATGATAGTATGCAAAACTATTTTGATGCAAAATCAAAACTTTTTATCAACTTACCACAATTACATAAGGCAATAGCCATTAATACTGATGATGAATGGGGACAAAAGCTTAACAGTATTTGTTCTAGTGACGTGAAAAACATTTCCTTTGGGCTAAAGCAAGATAATACTAATGCTCAGGATTTTGTTTCTGGAAAGATAATTTCTATGTCACCATCTGGCTTGCATTTAAAAATGCAATGCGGTCATGAACAGTGGGAATTGCAATCGCCACTAGTGGGAGCTTTTAATGCCTATAATCTTTTAGCTGTGCAGGCATTGGGTTTAGGGCTTGGGCTTTGTGTAGATAATTTTCAGCATTTAGCAGACTTTAGTGGAGTATGTGGGCGTTTAGAAAAAGTTATAAATGAGCTAAATCTTAATGTATTTGTAGATTATGCCCATACACCAGATGCATTGATAAATGTTTTACAAGCCTTACGTGGTGCTGGTTTTGAAAAAATAATTACTGTTTTTGGTTGCGGCGGTAACAGAGATAGAACTAAACGCCCACTCATGGGTAAAGCTGTGGCAGAACATACTGACATTGCGATGCTAACTTCTGACAATCCTCGTTTTGAAAATCCACAAGATATAATAAATGACGTGCTACCAGGCCTCAAAGCTAGACCAGGCCTTGAGGTAATGGTGGAAGTAGATCGAAAAGTTGCCACCATTAAGGCTATAGAACTTTTAAAAAGCCTAGATGTAACAAAGTCAGCAGTATTAATTGCCGGAAAAGGGCATGAAGATTATCAGATAATTGAAGGTGTTAAATATCCTTTTAGCGATCAAAAAAATGTGCAGGAGTATATTGGATGCGTCTAACATTAAAGCAGATTTTAACTATGCTTGATGTTGAGGCGTATATGCCGAAGCAATGCAAGCAAGATTATGCCAATATAGAAATTCAATCTGTTTGTCGTGATACTAATGACGTAAGCGACCATAGCTTATTTGTATGCATAGTAGGACAGCGTTTTGATGGGCATGATTTTGCACTTAAAGCCATAGAGAATGGAGCGGTTGCTTTGATGGTTTCGCGGGTTTTGCCAGACATTAATGTACCCCAAATTTTAGTTAAAGATACAGTAAAAGCTCTTGGTGGGCTTGCAAATGCATGGCGTAAAAAGTTTGAAGGTAAACTCATTGCCATAACTGGTAGTGCTGGCAAAACAACATTAAAGGAATGCTTAGCACAACTACTTAAAAGTCATAACAAAGAAATTGCTTGTAGTATATTAAACTATAACAATCAAATAGGATTGCCCCTTTCTATTTTATCCACTGAAGGTACAGAAGATTATTGGATTATGGAAGCAGGCATTAGCCAGCCACATGATATGGATGAGCTTGGCGCGATTTTAGAACCAGATATGGTTGTAATATTAAATGCCGGAGTTGGGCACACGGAAGGTTTGGGTATTAAGGGTGTTGCATATCATAAAGCACAATTATTAAAGTACATTAAAGATGGTTCTTTATATCCTCAGGCCATTATATGTGCTGACTATGCAGACTTAGTAGATGAAGCTCAAAAACTTTGCCAAAATATATGCTATTTTTCCACTAATGACAGCTCTAAGCTAGCCAAATATTCTGCAAAGTTTGTAGGGTTTGCTGAAAAAGATAAGCAAAACAAGGGCATGTATTTTGTAAAACATAATGATGAAGGTTATGATGTTTTAACACCATTTTCTGGAAGTTATGGAGCTGAAAATGTGGCAGCATTGACAGCCATAATGCACAGTCTTGGTTTGTATGAGATTAAACAGGCAATGAGTAATCTTATGCTACCAAAGCAACGTTTTAATATACATAGAATTGCCCATTGGTGCATCATTGATGATAGTTACAATGCCAATGTTTTATCTATGCAACGTATGCTTGAGGCTTGTGTGCAACAAGCCGCCAATGGACCTTGCTATGCTGTACTGGGGGCTATGGGAGAACTTGGTGAGCTAGCAAATGCGGAGCATGAGAAATTAGGTTGTTATTTAGCACAATTACCTATTAGTCATATATTCTGGAAAGGCCCCTATGCCGATGAAGTGGAGAAAGGCTTAGCACTTGAAAAATACATAGGAAAATTTATAACTGTTCAGGATGAAAACGATTTTAATGAAAAATGGACGCAATCTCAATTGGTTGCAGGGACAGTGTTGATTAAGGGGTCTCGTAGTAATGCCTTAGAGCATTTAGTAAATATTATTTTAGCCCAATTAAAATGTGAGAAGTAGATGTTATATAATTTATTAGTTCCATATGCCAGTGAGTTTGGTGCACTAAATGTATTTAGATACATAACTTTTCGTTCTGCTTGGGCTATGATTACAGCCTTGCTTATCTCCATTGTAATTGGTCCCATGTTTATAAGGTGGCTACGTAAGCTTAAATTTGGTCAATATATTCACGAAGATGTTACGGCTCATAGCTCGAAAGCAGGAACACCCACTATGGGCGGATTGCTTATTATGTTCAGTTTGCTAGTTAGTGTATTTTTGTGGGGCGATTTAAGTAATATTTACTTATGGCTGACCGTTTTTGTCTTTGTTGGTTTTGGCATAATAGGCTTTATTGATGATATGGTAAAAATTAGAGGAAAAAAAAATCATGGCATCAATGCCAAGGTTAAGATTATAGGACAAATAATTGTAGCAGGTATTGCAGTTATGGTTTTGGTGGATCAGCCTGCCTTTAATACCACTCTAGCAATTCCCATCTTCAAAGATATTGCTCCAGATCTTGGCTGGTTTTATATACCTTTTGCCATTGTGGTCATGGTGGGTGCATCTAATGCGGTAAATTTAACAGACGGCCTTGATGGATTAGCTATTGGCCCAACTATTGTAGCAGGTTTTGTTTTATCTGTGTTCATCTATGTTACGGGGCATGCTAAATTTTCTCAATACCTTATTGTGCCGTACATATCTGGCGTAGGTGAGGTGACGGTCTTTTGTGCAGCCTTGGTAGGTGCTGGACTAGGATTTCTGTGGTATAATGCTTATCCAGCTCAAGTATTTATGGGCGATGTTGGTTCATTAAGTCTTGGCGGAGTATTAGGTTTCTTAGCTGTACTTTGTAAGCAAGAATTAGTGCTTGCAGTTGTTGGTGGCATGTTTGTGGCAGAAACACTATCAGTTATTTTGCAGGTGGGCTATTTTAAGTGGAGTGGCGGAAAGCGTATTTTTCGTATGGCACCCTTACATCATCATTTTGAATTAAAGGGTGTTCCTGAATCAAAAATTATCATACGGTTTTGGATTACTTCTATTTTATTGGGACTCTTAGCTTTATCTATGCTAAAATTGCGTTAATTGTACGAGGTTATCATGGCAGAGCAAAATAAAAAAATAACTCATAGCTACATAAAAAGTGGTGCAAAGGTATTGGTCATGGGAGCCGGTCGTTCTGGTATGGCCGCCTTGCGCTTACTCTTAAAGCTAGATGCCAAAGTAAGCCTGCTTGAAAAAGATGCTAAGAATATTCAGCCATCATTTAAGGCTGAAATTGAAGAAGCTCAGGTAAATATAATATACGGTGAGTATAACAGCACTCATTTCGAAAATATGGATTATATTGTCCCAAGCCCTGGTATACCAGTGAGTGGAATTATTCCCTTATTACCAAAGGTTAATCAGCCTAAAATAATAGCTGAAATGGAACTTGCTTGGCATTGCCTACAAGATGAAAAATGCTTGGCTATAACCGGAACCAGCGGCAAGACTACTACTGCATCATTAGCGGCTGCTATGCTTAAAGCTCATGGTTTAAGTGTATTTCTTGGTGGTAACATTGGTACACCTCTTTCTGAGTATGTATTATCAGAAAATAAAGCTCAAATTTTAGTCTTAGAAGTATCAAGTTTTCAACTTCAAACTTGTGAAGGTTTTACGCCAAATGTGGCAGTTTTATTAAATATTACCGAAAATCACTTGGATTATCATAAGGATATGAACGAGTACATTGATGCAAAGCTGACTATGTTTGTAAATCAAAGCGCTAATGACTTAGCAATAATACATAGTAGTCTAAGATCAGTTGTTCAAAATTATAATATAAGATCCAAAATAATTTGGATTGATCCATCAAACATAGATGAAAATAATTTTGCAAATTGTCGCTTAGCAGGGGCACATAATCAAGAAAATATAACTGCGGCTTGGCTTGCTTGTAAGGAGTTTGGTGTGAGCTATGAAAATGCAGTTAGTGCTGTTGGTGCCTTTGCTCCTCTTGAACATCGCCTTGAAAGTGTACGAGAGCTTGATGGAGTATTGTATGTAAATGATTCAAAATGCACTACTACATCATCATTAAAGGTGGCATTGCAAGCCTTTGATAAGCCAATAATACTTTTATGCGGAGGCAAGTTTAAGGGTGGTGATTTGGAAGGTTTGCGCTCATTAATTAAAGAAAAAGTAAAACATGTTGCACTGTTTGGTGATAGCAGAGAATACTTTGAAAAAGCTTGGCAAGGTATAGTTACTATGACTTGGTCGGCTACAATGGATGAGGCTGTATATATAGCAAGGGCAAAGGCTGAATTAAATGACGTTGTGCTCTTGGCTCCCGCCACTGCTTCCTTTGATTTATATGCTAACTACATGGCTAGAGGAGATGATTTCAAAAAATTGGTAGGAGCTTTATCATGAGTAATATTTTAGAATATGTACAATCTATGAAGCATGAATTACAAGGCTCTAGCAAGCAAAAACAATCTGAAAACACTGTAATTAATAATATTAAATCTCAACCAAGTTTTGATTGGTGGCTTTTTACTATTGTGGTGGTTTTATTGGGGCTTGGATTAATTATGGTGCTAAGTGCTAGTGGCGTAGTTGCAGAGCGTTTAAATGGGGATAAATATTACTTTTTTAAGCGTCAGCTTTTGTTTGTGGCCATTGGTGGTTCAGCTTTGTGGATGGCAGCTTTAATGCCGCGTCCTTGGCTGCATAAATTACAATATCCAGCACTATTTGCATGCTTTTTCTTGCTTGCCCTAACCGCAACCCCACTTGCACCAACCATTAACGGTGCGCAACGTTGGATACCTGTTGGACCATTTTCACTGCAACCTATGGAATTTGTAAAAATAGCATTGGTTATGTACTTGGCATACTTTATGAGTTCCAAACAAAATTTAATAAAAACTTTTAGTCGAGGTGTTATTCCACCTTTTGCAGTAACTGGTTTATTTTGTATATTTCTGCTTATGCAACCAGACTTTGGCAGTGCGGTAATTCTAACGGCAATATTATTTTTTATGTGTGTCGCTGGTGGGACTCGTTTTATTTACTTATTTATTGCAGTAGGCATGGCCGTTGCTGGTGCTGTAGCTCTTGCCATATCTTCTCCTTATCGTTTGCGGCGCTTAACTGCATTTTTAGACCCATTTAAGGATGCCCAAGATAGTGGTTATCAATTAGTTCAATCTCTCTATGCCCTTGGTTCGGGAGGATTTTTTGGAGTGGGTGTTGGTTCAAGTAAGCAAAAAATGTTCTATCTGCCTGAAGCCCATAATGACTTTATTATTTCAGTCTTAGGTGAAGAAATGGGATTTTTAGGTGTAAGTCTTGTGATGACACTCTTTGGCTTACTTTTTTGGCGTTGCTATAAGATAATTGTTGGACAAAGTGAGTTGCGTGACCGCTTTGCAGCTTTTGGCCTAACTCTTATTATAGCCATTGGCGCAAGCATGAATTTAGCCGTTGTTATGGGCCTTGCACCGCCTAAGGGAATACCCATGCCATTATTAAGCTATGGTGGCAGTAGCCTTTTAGCAACCTTACTTTGTATTGGTTTATTATTAAATTATTCACGCACTGCTAAGCCTGTAGCGCAAGTATTGGATAAGTAAAAAAATGAAACGCGTAATCTTAACAACCGGTGGAACAGGGGGACATATTTTCCCCGCTTTAGCCGTGGCTGAAGAGCTGTCTGCTATGTATGATACGCAATTACTGTTTGTTGGTTCTAACTATGGGCCTGAAAAAGAACTTGCTAAAAAGGCTGGACTGAATTTTAGAGGTTTACCGGTTAGGGGTTTTTTAGGGCGTGGAATTAATGCCATTGGAGCAGGATTTAATATGGTGCGTTCCATTGTTATGGCATTAAACATCATGCGTGAGTTTAAGCCTCACTGGGTTATAGGTTTTGGTGGGTATGCAGCCTTTGCTCCTATTATTGCTGCTCAAATTAAGGGTATAAATACTGCAATACATGAACAAAATGCTATAGTGGGTTTAAGCAATAAAGTTCAAGGGTATAGAGCGAAAAAAATATTTTTAGGCATGCCCGATACCCAAGGTTTTGATAGTAAAAAAACAATTATTACGGGCAATCCAGTACGTGCAGCTGTTGCAAATATTGCTGAGAATAAACATGATTTTTCAGGTAAGCGTTTACTAGTTGTAGGTGGTTCGCAAGGTGCAAAGGCTCTTAATGATATGATTATAAACAACTTTGAGCTTTGTAATGCAGCTAAAATTATAGTACGACATCAAAGTGGTGAGCGTGATTTTGAGCGTGTGCATGCGGCCTATGTGGCAGCAAATCAGACCACAGAATTACTGTCTGCATTTATAGATGATATGGCTAAAGCATATGATTGGGCAGATCTTGTACTGTGTCGCTCTGGAGCTTCAACTGTTGCAGAACTAGCAGCGGCAGGGCGTGGAGCAGTGTTTATTCCATTTCCATATGCAACCCATGACCATCAAAAGCATAATGCTAAATTATTGGTGAAGCATGGTGCAGCAAGGGTATTTGATGAAAAAGATATAGTTTCACAAAATGTTATTGGAGAAGTTGTGCAGTTATTACAAAATAATACAGCCCTAGAAAAAATGGCTAATCTTGCTACAAATATTAATATGGGCAATGCTGCAAAAAATATAGCGCAAAACATTATAAGCAATGTTTAAATAAGGTAGGTAGATATGCATTCAAAAATACGCACTATACACATGGTTGGCATAGGTGGTTCTGGTATGAGCGGCATCGCCGAAGTTTTACTAAACTTGGGCTACAAAGTTTGCGGCTCTGATGCTGAAGAATCAGCTACTGTTAAGCGTTTGCGTGAGCTTGGTGCAGAAGTCTTTATTGGACATGATGCTTGTAATCTTGGTGATGTGCAAGTTCTTGTAAAATCAACTGCTATTAAAGACGATAATCCAGAAGTTGTTACAGCTAAAGTCAAGGGAATACCAATTATTCCACGTGCAGAAATGCTTGCTGAGCTTATGCGCCTTCGTCAGGGCATTGCCATAGCAGGAACGCATGGTAAGACCACAACAACCTCATTAACAGCTGCAATTTTTGATGCCGCTGCTAAGGATCCTACTGTAATAATAGGTGGCTTATTAAATGCTTATGGGGCCAATGCTCGCCTTGGGGCCGGAAATTATTTAATTGCTGAAGCTGATGAGTCAGACGGTTCATTTTTATGCTTATTCCCCATTGTAAATGTAGTTACCAATGTGGACTTAGACCATGTGGACTATTATGACGATATGAATGAAGTAGATAAAGCATTTAAAGACTTTATGAATAAAGTTCCTTTTTATGGCCGTAATATAGTTTGTGGTGATGACTCCGGTGTACGTAGACTTTTGCCACACATTAAACGCCCCATTTTAACCTATGGCTTTGGAGAGAAAAATAACCTTAGAGCTAAGCTTTTAGAAAGTGGTAAAACTAGCCGTTTTGAGGTATTCTTGCATGGTGAAAGTTTTGGCATTATGGAATTAAAACAACCTGGTAAACATAATATATTAAATGCCTTAGCTGCCATAGGTGTGGCCATTGAAGCTGACATTAGTCCTGAGCATTGTCGCCAAGGCTTGGCAAGTTTTGATGGAGTTGGACGACGTTTTGAGCATAAGGGCGAAAGAGATGGAGTTGTTGTTATTGATGATTATGGACATCATCCAGTAGAAATTGCAGCTACCATAGCTACAGCAAAACAGGTTTATCCTGATAGTCGTTTGTTAGTGGCTTTTCAGCCACATCGTTTTAGTCGCACCAAGGCTTTTTTTGGTGATTTTTGTAAGGTGTTTGATGATATAGATAAATTGCTGTTAAGTGAAATCTATGCTGCCTCTGAAAAGCCAATCCCCGGGGTAAGTGGTCAAAGTCTTGCTCAAGGTATTAGGCAAGTTTCAACAGTAGATGTGGGATTTTGTCAAGATTTTGATGTGTTACTAGCTGAAGCAAGAAATTATTTGCGTCCAGGAGATGTATTTTTAACCTTGGGTGCTGGCAATATTACGCGCATAGGCCCACGTTTTTTGAATGAATAAATTTAAATACAAAAAGCTATAAAAAAATATAAATTACGCCATATTTTTTATTTAAAAATAGTGCTTTATAAACTTATAATGAGAAATATTTATGCTGCAAATAAATTATGAACCCAAACTTTCAGAGCTAACTACAATACGCTTAGGTGGTAAAGCTATTGCAGAAATAAATATTCATGATAACTTTGATGAAAATGAACTATCAACTGAGATTAAAAAATTAGGTGGAGATGTTTTTGTATTAGGAGCAGGTAGTAATCTTTTAGTTAGTGACAGTGATGTACCATTAGTATTGCTAAGAACAAAATTTAGCCACAACATAGAAGTTTTAGAAAAAGATGATACAAAAACATTGATTAAAGTTGGCTCAAATGTACGTTTACCAAGATTAGTTGGAAGATGCGCAAGCTTAGGTTTAGAAGGTTTAGAGGGTTTGTGTGGAATACCTGGTAGTGTTGGTGGTGCTATTGCAATGAATGCAGGTTCGTATGGTGCACAAATATGTGATCATTTGCATTCACTACTGATATATTCACCACAAATAGGTATTGCACATATAGATGCAAAAGACATAAATTATGAATACAGGAAATTTTCTGTTAAAAAAATTAATACATGGTTTTTTGTTATTTATGCAACTTTTATGTTGACTCATGCAAAAATTAATGTCATCAAGAATAAAATGTTTCTAAACTTTTTTAAGAAAAAGTCTACACAACCGGTAAAAGCATGGAGTGCTGGATGTTTATTCAAGAACCCATCACCGGATAGTTCAGCCGGAATGCTATTAGATAAGTGTGGATTTAAAGGGAAAAGTAAGGGCGGAATGCAATTTTCTTCATTGCACGCCAACTTTTTAATAAATCAAGGTCAAGGCAGTGCCAGTGCAGCATTTGACCTTATGGCAGAGGCAAAGGAAGCTGTTTTAAGTCAATTTGGGTTGACGCTCACACCTGAGGTTAAGATTTTATGTCCATAAATAAATCACGTGCTACACGTAAGCCTAGCCCAAAACGTAATGCACGCAATGTGTATAAGCCTAGTGCTAGACCAAAACGTAGCTCAAAAATCATACTTCCTAAATTGCCGCGCTTTGTATTGCTTCGGCCTGCCTTGGCAGTAGTATTATGCCTCATGATATGCCTTGTAGTTGTATTGGGTATTGGAGCAGGTACTCTTTGGCTTTATGATAAAGCCACAACCAGCGAGTATTTTGCCACTAAACAAGTGGATGTATTAGGTAATGTTCGCCTTTCAAGTCATATGGTAAAAGATTTTGCTGGCGTTCATGAAGGTGATAATTCACTTAATATCAGTATTAGCAAAGTTGAACAGGCTTTATTAAAAACCCCGTGGGTTGAAAGTGTTTCAGTTAAGCGTGTGTTGCCTAATCGCTTTATTATCACTTTAAGTGAAAGAATGCCTACATTTTGGGTTAAGCAAGATGGCGTTTTGTTTTATGCCGATGAGCATGGTGAAATTATTGCTCCGGTGGAAACTGGAAATTTTATAGCTTTACCTACTCTTGAAGTTGAGCAGGGAGCAGAGGCGAGTTTGTCAAATCTTGCATACTATTTACAAGATTTGAAGTCTGGTAAGTTACCTGTGGAATACGGAGCCATATCTGCTTTTAGAGTGAGCAATGATAAAGGCATAGAACTATATCTTGATGATAGAGAAATTCGGCTTAGTTTGGCTTTTGATAGTTGGAAGAATAATTTGAAGCGCTTATCATTGACCCTTGGGGATTTGGCAAGACGCAATGAATTATCTAAGGTGCGCGAAATTCGAGCCGCTGATGGTAATGTTTGGGTTATTACAAATGCCTAAAAATGGTGCAAAGTATCTGTTGGAGTTAATATGGGTAAGTCCGAGCTAATAGTAGGTTTAGATATAGGTACAACTAAGATTTGTGCTGTGGTTGGCGAGCTTACAGAAGATGGCATCATTGATATTGTAGGCATTGGAACCAGTGTCTCAACAGGTTTACGCAAGGGTGTTGTAGTTAATATTGAGCAAACTGTGCATTCAGTTAGAAAAGCCCTTGATGAAGCTGAGCTCATGGCCGGTTGTGAAATTCGCGCTGTTTATGTGGGCATTGCCGGAAGTCACATTATGGGTATAAATAGCCACGGTGTCATTGCAGTTAAAGGCGGAGAGGTTGCTCAGCGCGATATAGAGCGAGCCCTTGATGCAGCACGTGCAGTGGCCATTCCAGCTGACCGTGAGGTTATACATATTTTACCACAAGAGTACATTGTTGATGACCAGCATGGCATAGCAGACCCATTGGGTATGGCTGGAGTACGCCTTGAGGTTAAAGTTCATATTGTTACTGGTGCCGTATCGTCTGCTCAAAATATTGTACGCTCTTGTCATCGTAGTAGCTTAGAAGTTGCTGATATTGCGCTTGAATCATTAGTATCTGCCAAAGCTGTTTTAACTGAGGAAGAAAGAGAAATCGGTGTTGCCTTAGTTGATCTTGGTGGTGGCACCACAGATATAGCTATTTTTGCCAATGATGCCATAAAGCATACAGCAGTTTTGGCCCTTGGAGGACAAAACTTAACCAATGATATAGCCTTTGGTTTACGCACTCCCATGGCTGCTGCTGAAAAAATTAAAATCAAATATGGTTGCGCTTTAACTGAAATGGTGCGCCATGATGAATTTATAGAGGTACCAAGTGTTGGCGGGCGAGATGCTAGACGTCTTTCGCGCCAGGTTCTATCAGAAATATGTGAACCGCGCATGGAAGAAATTTTATACCTTGTAGATCAAACCCTTATCCGCTCAGGGTTTAAGAATATGATTGGAGCAGGGGTTGTTTTAACGGGTGGGACAGCTCTCATAGAGGGTTGTCAAGAGCTTGGTGAGCAAATTTTTAACCTACCAACGCGAATTGGATATCCGCGTCATGTAGGAGGGCTCAAGGATGTGGTTAATAGCCCTAAGTTTGCTACAGCTGTGGGTTTGTTGCGCTATGGGGCTGAGAAGGAGAACCAAGGGCAAAAGACCTTTACTAGCCATGAAACAACTATGTTTAACAACGTGCTTGCACGTATGAAGAAATGGTTTAAGGATATTTCTTAAATCAAAAGTAAGGAGAGGACTATGGAACTTTTTGATTTTGAACGGTCGTTGACTAGTAATGCAAAGATTAAAGTTGTTGGTGTTGGCGGTGGTGGTGGTAATGCTGTGCAGTACATGATTGCCTCCGGACTACGTGGAGTGAGCTTTGTTTGTGCTAACACCGATATGCAGGCTTTAAATAAAAGTCCGGTGCAACATAAAATACAACTTGGTGAGCAATTGACCCGTGGCCTTGGAGCTGGTGCCAATCCACAAGTTGGTAAAGATGCAGCCCTTGAAAGTGTAGCTGCCATTCGTGATGCGCTTGAAGATACTGACATGGTTTTTGTCACTGCCGGCATGGGTGGTGGAACAGGAACTGGTGCTGCGCCAATTATTGCCCAAGCCGCTAAAGAAATGGGCGCGCTTACCGTTGGTGTTGTGACTAAACCATTTAGCTTTGAAGGTGCCAAGCGTCGTGCTGCTGCCGAGGCCGGTTTGCAAGAATTTCGCCAGCATGTGGATTGTTTAATCACAATACCCAATGATCGCTTACTTGCTTTTGCACCTAAGAAAGCACCTTTTACTGAAATGCTTAAAAAAGCAAACGATGTACTGTATAACGCTGTTAAAGGTATTTCTGATGTAATTATGGTTGAAGGTATGATTAATGTAGACTTTGCAGACCTTACAACTATTATGACCGAATCTGGTCTTGCTCTTATGGGTACTGGTATTGCTGCTGGTGAAAATCGTGCACGTGAAGCTGCCCAACGTGCTATTATGAGTCCACTTTTAGAAGATGTTTCGCTAGAAGGTGCAAGGTCTGTTCTTTATAACATCACTGCTACCATGGATATTTCCGGTGATGAAGTTAGTGAAATTGGTGATATAATAAGCGAAGCCGCGCACCCAGATGCCAATATTATCTTTGGTGTTGTATTTGATGAAAATGCTGGTGAGGACTTACGCATTACTGTTATTGCTACAGGTATTGATGCTAGTGAACGCATGCAAGCTCAGCAAAATATGGGGCAAGCAACTGTTACTAATTTCAATCAACCTGTGCAAAGTGTAAATATGCAAAATCAAGGCATGCAGCCACAATTAATGCAAAATCAAACTATGCAACCTCAGTCCATGCGTAGAGCTCAAGCTCCAGCAATGCATGCTCCTGAAAGGGAAAATGCTTATGCTAAAGATGCTATGATACATGATAATCGTAGTGACCAAGTTGGTTCTTGGTATAATGGTAAGAGTGAATTACCACCATTTGTGGTAAAGCGCGAGGCCATGGGCATGGGGCAACAAAATAATTATAATCCTGGTGCGGAGGAATTTGTACTTGATGAAAATGATTTTGAGATGCCAGCCTTTATTCGTAGGCAGGCAGATTAGAATATAGGGTCTATTTTAAGAACCTGTTTATATAACCAAGCCATATCTTGGTAGTATATAGATAGCATACATTAATTTGTGTTGCTGGTTGTTTTCATGGTGTCTTAAGACATAAACTCCTTCACAAACTTCGCGTCATCCTCTCCGATGCGAAGTCATTAAAAAAGGCTGCTTTTGCGGCCTTTTTTACTTGCTAACAAGTGTTATGTTAATGATTGAGTAATACCCTGAAGGATAAAATCTGTAGCATTGTTAATGGTGTACTTTGAGAGTAAATTGCTCCAGATAAAGTATTAGACAACTGTGTAATTTGTTATTCAGTGACTTTCATAAAATTAGGGTAATGGAATATAGCTTAAGGCCATTAGTAAATATTTTACAATAAAATTGTCAGCTAATGGATGCACCCAAAACACTGTACGAGTAGTACCAGTAATGTTTGAACCGGTGGCATGAGCATTGTTTTTAAGATCAATGCTTATACTTGCAACTCCAGCTTCAACCTTACGAGAGGCAACTTGTCCTTCATAGATGTTAAACCCCTTAGTGGGTACGATAAAGCACAGGGCGTTTGCTGGTATCTCTCTGGCTGTATCTGCTGGTAGCTTAGCTAGTGCAAAGAGCTTTGCGCCTGTTTCTGGTATGATTTGAAATATGGTTTCACCCAATGTAAATGCTTGACCATTTAATGGAATATTTTTTGTAAGATAACCATTAATGGGTGAATATATAAGGCTTGGGTCAATGCTTGCTATGTCTAAATCTTGGCGTATAGCCATTTGAGCATCACGAATTTTATGTAATTCGTTTTCTATGGCAGTGCGACTTTGACTAGCTAGTTCAAATGCCGCTTTAGCATTTTGTAATTTTTGTGCTGCGCTAAACTCTGCTTTACGTGCAGCTTCTTTTTGAGTGGCACTACCGCCCTGAGCATCCATATTGCGCATGTGCAATTGTGCTCTTGCGTGTTCTATAGAACCTTGCTCAACCAAATTTTTGTGTATACCTTCTTCATGCCGGGCAAGGGCTATGCGCTTAACCATATCCTCAGCGGCCTTTTGTGCTTCAGCTACACGTTTGGCAGTATCTTGGGGGCTTATGATTGCTCCGCGCACTAAGTCCTTGGCTGCAGCTAATTGATTTAAAAAATCACCTACATCCAACTTAGCTATCAATTGGCCTGCTTGAACGTGGGCATTGGATTCAACTAATACTTCACTTAGGCTACAACTTATGGGAGCTGTGATAGATATAAAGCCAGCAGACAGTTCTCCATCATTGCTAACAATACGCCCACTAAATAGCCAAACAGTAAAGCCAATTAGACCTATAATCAATATTAAAGGTAGCAAGAATGAGAATTTTCTTTTTGGTGCTTTAGCAGCTGGCATTTCTAAGGTTGGTGACATAAAAAAATCCTTTTTATTAGGTAGGCTGGTAACATTTGAGTAAAGTACAAATAGTTTTATCAAATATGATTAATGTGTTTTGCTTAGTCTTTATTTTTTTCCATAAGTCCCGCTTCTGAGCCAAATTTTTCATAAAAGCTTTGCTCAGCTTTGGAGTCGCCAATAAGATACATTTCTTCACCCTTACTAAGAATATGCTCAGGTGAAGGGTTAATGAGCATATGTCCATCATTGTCGCGCAAGGCTGCAACACTACAATGGGTAAGACTACGAATCCCACTGCTCATAAGCTGCACTCCATGCAATTTTTTACCAACACTACTGCGGAATAATTTTAAACCTTCATTAAGCATGAAGACCTTACCTGGTGCAAGTAGGTTGATAATGCTACTACTCATCATTGATGCAAGCGAAAGCACAAGGTCAGCACCGGCCGCATGTAAAATACCTACGTTGCGATCAAGCGTTGCGCGGCTAATAATTTGTATATCTGGACGTAAGCGTCGGCAATATAAAGTTAAATATATATTGGTATCATCATCATGGGTGGTTATTAAAACAGATGGAGCCTTACGAATGCCAGCTTCTTCTAAAACATCAATATCTGCTGCATCACCAACAATAAGCTTGTTACTAAGTAAGTTATGGCGCAGACGAGAATTTTTATCTACTATACGATAGTCACGTTGCAGCCCTTCTAAATGCTGAGCAGCAGCCATACCCACTCGTCCACCACCAAGGATAAGAATTGGTGAATGTTCATCACTTCCTAACCTTTCTCCAAGTAATTTATCAACGGCAGTAATTTGCTCTTGGGTACCAGCCATAACTAAGACTGAGGCATCGGTAAAAACAGTTTTAGGATGTGGAAATATAAATTTTCCTCTCTCCCAAATACCAACTACGTTGACACCAGTGTTGTGACGCAAGCCGCATTCAAGCAGGCTTTTTCCCACAAGAAATGTGCGCATAACCGGAGCTTCAGCAATAATCAAGCTTCCATACTGATTGATGATACTTGATGGTGCAGATTCATTTATTATACGCCTAGCTAAGGCAATGCCAAGCAATTTGTGGAATTGAATAACATGAGTTGCTCCAGCAAGGCTTAAAATATCTATAGCATCGTCACTTTGTACGCTTGCAATAATTGGTACCTGTTCATTTACATCACGAGCGGTAAAGGTAATGTTTGTATTGCGCATATCACTATCAAGGGCAATAAGCATGGCCGCATTTTCTATGTGTAAATTTTTATAAACAGTTCCATCGTCATGCTCACCCACAATGGCATTATATCCCTGATCTATTAGGTCTAGGGTTAGTTGGGTTTCACTACTTAAAAGCACACACTCTGTGCCATACCGTTCAATGGCATCTACAGTATTAAGGGTGAGGGGGCTAATTCCCACAAATATTAAATGATTTTTTATTGCTGAGGAAATTTCACGTGGGGTACTTTGTTTACGCTGAGCTTCAAGCCAAGGGGCATAAAAAAACTGAATAAAGGTAAAAGGCAGCATGACTAAAAGAAGAATAACTCCGGAAATCATTACAATAATAGAAAAAACTCTGCCCATGTCTGAGGTAAATGTAATGTCACCAAAACCAAGCGTAGACATAACTGTAAGGGTCCAATAAACACCAGTTACCCAAGAGTAACTTTGACCCTCAAATTGCATTATATAATGGAAAAGAATACTATAGGCTGCAATTAGTAAGATGAGCAACATAACAAAGCGCAATAAAAATACAATGTTTCGCCTTGCTCCACGCTGTTGCATAAATATAGTGAGCTGAGATGAAATAAACTTCATACACATCTATTAATAATAATTTATAACTAGGGCAATATTTTTTTTGACTAAACAAGGATGGGGAAATTTAATTGCTGTTATGCCAAAAAATTTCCCCAATAAAATTTTAATAAATAAGGTGTTTAGCTATTAGCTTCGGCCTTAGCCATTACCTCTTCTGCTATTTCAGCTTCCATAAGCACCTCACCTGCAGCAAGAAAAGCACCACCTTCAGCAAGGCTTGCCGCCACTATGGCATTTTCTATTTTTTCGGGGAAAGCCATGCCAAAATTTTCTATAAGCTCTTGTATGTTAATAGGTTTTTGTAAGAAGCTATATGCACCCATACTATATGCCGCAGCTTCGTCTGAATCATTCTTATGCCCCGTTACCATAATGACTTGCAAAATAGGATGAACTCCCTTAGCTTGTTTTAATAAACGAAAATCTTGCATTTCAGGTAGTTGCATAGAGAGCACTATTAAGTCTGGTAGATACTCGCTAACAAGTTCAAGGGCACTGCCTCCATCATAAGCAATCATCGTTTTCACATTATGCTTTAGCAAATCATCAGCTAAGGCATCTACACATTCTTTATCGTCATCTATCAATAATATTGTAATATTTTCTAAGGCCATTTTTATCTCCTAAAAATTAAATATGTATTTAATATAGCATCAAAAAAATAATATTGCTACAAAAAAAATTAATTTTTATAGTTGTTTAAGTTGTCTAGTTCATGGTCTTAGTAAAAAAATTTTGTCAGCTGATAAGCAAAATAAAAAGATTAATTCAAACTTGCATTACAAGTTTGAATTTTGGGGCAAGGGAAAAAATTAAAGCAGTCGCCGTTGAAAAATATAATAACATTCTAAAATAGTATAATTTTATTGGAAAATAGTAA
>CAYJLD010000015.1:0-27987 GCA_964371195.1 uncultured Desulfovibrionaceae bacterium
CAATTTTTGAAGCTTAAAGGGGCTTTTTTTGAGTGGCGGCTATCAAAATTTTCTGTAAAGAAAATTTTGCGCCGCGTAAAATAAGTCAGAATTAACTTCTGGCGTTCGCAAAGCGATATTTGGAGCGAGCGTGCCTTTTTAGAAAAATGCGTGAAACGCGTTTTTCAGTACCCGACTATTTAGAGTAGTTGGTAAAACTTTATATAATATAAAACCAAATGGCGGAGTAGTTAAAGAAGTATTAAAAAAATAGGCTAACGGCACAATATATTAACAAAATAGCCATAATACCATTGGTGATTTTGGCATATTTAGAAAATAGTAATTTGAAAATTGATCCAAATCCAGACCAAAGTAATGTGCAGGCGAAACCAATAAAGCATAAAAGAAATGCAAAGCCAATAATATAATAAATATTATTAGCATAGTATGGTAAAATATATACATCCATGGAGACAATACAATAAAGGTAAAACTTAGGATTAATAAATTGTAAGGTAAGTCCAGCAAGGAAACTATTTTTAGCATAGCTTTCCTCGATTAAGCCGCTACTACTCCATGTTTTCCAAGCTAAATACAAGATATAGGTTGCACCTATAATCAGCATAGGTAGTTCAATGATGGGGATGAGAACAGATAGCAAGGTGCTAAACATTGTGCAAATAGTTATGACTAAGCAAAAACCTGCAAATATGCCAAAATTAAATGGTAATGCGTTCTTAAATCCCATGCGCCCTGCATTGGACATGGACATGATATTGTTGGGGCCAGGGGTTATGGCGGTAATAATGGCATAGGTAAGAAAGTTGAACCAGCTGAACATGTTTTTACCTTATTATTTTTTAATAGCAAGCCAGAATTGGCATCATAATCTACATTTAAAAAATTAGCAATCATTATAACACATTAAAAATTAAGATTATTTTTTAAAAAATATAGACTTAGCCTTGTCAAGCTATGCTTAAGACTTTTCATCCTATGTCTTTTAGGTTAGAATAGTTAATCAATATTTCATAATATAAATAATAGTGATAGTTAGGAGTTATATATGAATAAAAATATGGCCCTCACCATTGTGGCAGTGGTTTTGCTTGGTATGGCTTTGGTGGTGTATAATGAATATACTACCACAGCTCCTATGCCTCCGGACCATACTGGAAAAAGTCCAATGGCGAACTCTGCTCCAGCAGTGCCTTCACAGTCGGATACTTCTGATTTATCCACAACAAAACCTGTAGAACAAGCTGAAGTTGAAGAGAAAAAAGATGAACCTATGGCGCAAGCTGAAGTTACTGCTCCTGCTGAAACTATGAATAAAGATACGAAGGAATGGGGTGCTAGTGCACCACTTGCCCCTGAGCCTGTTGTTGAAGAGTCAGAGTATAGGCATCCAGCATTACAACCACCTAGCATAGCAGGCGTGCTTGAAGAAAGGGAAAATTTAGTTGCCAATGATGATAAAGCAGAGCAAAAGAGTGAGCCAGCAAAATCAGAGCAAGCAATTGCTAAGCAAGAGTCATCAAAACTTGATGCATCAAAGCAAGAAGTAGCTAAAGTAGACAAGCCTAATGAAGTAAAGCCAGCATCACCTAAGCCAAGTCAAAATACTGCTAAAGAAGTAAGAAAGATTACTGTATCAACCATTGGTGATGGTGTTACAGTTCGTATAGATAGTGTACAAAGGCCAGACTATACATCCTTACGTTTGAACAATCCTGAAAGAATTGTCTTGGATTTTGAAGGTATTTGGAAGGTAAAAGCTCCTGGTGTACCTAATAATGAGTTTGTATCTAATGTACGTATTGGTGTACAGAAAAAAGGTACACGTATTGTTATTGATTTGAAGAAGTCTCCTGCTTCCATACGCTATTTAAAATATGGTGATACAGGGCTTGATGTACGTATTCGTTAAGCAAGTGTTATGATTGATAATCATAGCATGGTTATTACAGAATTTTTGTATAGAAAATTTTGCACGGCGTAAAATAAGACATAATTAATTTCTGACGGCCCCAAGGGAACTTGGGGCCAGTGTGCTTTTATAACAACATATAGGAAGATGTTGTTCTATTAATTATACAACTTTTTGTTCTACTTGCAGGGCATCTTTTTCTCGACCTAATGCGCGCAAACTAAGCCCCAAAACCTGCCATGCCGGAGTATATTCTGGTCTTAAGCCGACGCTTTTGCGAGCAAGCATTTCAGACATACTTGGGTCTTCACCACTGTCCAAGTATAATTTAGCTAGCATGCAAAGAGCAATGGCATCTTGAGGGTTGCGTAATAGGGCTTCGTGGATGAGTTCCCTAGCCTCTGAGTCTTTGCGTTGGCGTAAAGCAACACGAGCCAAGTGTCGTCGAGCCATGCCCCCATATTCTTTGTGTAAATCTTCATAGCTTGCGGCAATATTAAAGTATTGTCGAGCTTGGCGGTATCTTTTGGAATTTTCAGCTAATTGGCCTAGACGAATATGGGCAAAATAATGATTACTATTGACCTTGATGCATTGACGAAAATAGTGGGCAGCACTTCGTAATTCTGCTAAATTTTGGCAAAGAGTGCCTAAATTATATAGTGTAGAGGTATATTCATTTTTATTTTGTTCTGTTGGGGGATGTTTTTTCCATAGTTTTAAGGCCTCTTTAAAGTATTGCTTAGCTTCTGTGGGGCGAGAAAGTGCCGCCATGCAAACCCCTAATGAGTTCCAAGCCATAGCATTACTGGCATCGTCTAGTAATGCAAGTTTATATTCCTCTACAGCTTCAAAAAGGTTGCCACGACTATAGTTTTGGTCAGCACTAATATTAAGGGCTAGTGAGCCCATAAGCCCCACTTGTGGGGAAGGTAAAAGCAAAGCTAATTCTAGAGCCTTATGGCAATACTCCACAATGTCACCCTTGCTGCACTGTAAATACGGATATGCTGCAATGCCCACAGCTACTTGTAAATTATGCTCTTCGGCTTTCTTTACAAAAGAGATATAAAAGTCTTCTAGTGATTGAGCGTTTGTTGAAGGATAGAAGAACATGAGGCTTGTTTGTCCATACTTACCGCATAGAGTGGGGTGGCTTGGAATTTTTTGTTCAGTGTATTTAGCATGGAGTTTGTTACAGAGCTCAAGCATAGTTTGCATAGCTTTTTCTTGTTCTTGGCCAAAAATTTCTCCATTTTTGGGCTTTAGGCGCAAGAGAGCTAGGGTAAAGCTAGCCTTGGTTTCGCGCTCCCAAGTGAAGCGGCGTAGAAATTCTGTATAGTTAAGTAATGAGTCACTATTTTGTATTTTATCATCAGCAATATGTTCATGCTCTTTCTTGGTTTGAACTTGTTCAATATTACTATGTTCAAGGTGTAGGCGATCACCTTGTTGCCAAGAATAAGCAGGATCATGCAAAATGGCCTCGGCTATGGCATGGGTTGGTTTTACTTCAATTAAAACTATTTCACCTTTACAATTATTTTCACTATCCCATACTGAATAGCATTGACCTTCGTGAGCACCCATTTGTTGCCCTAAATTTGTTAATATTTGACCATGAGGTAAAACATCACGAATAAGTCCACCCTTGTGTATAATTTGCGCATAGGGCAGGACATTGTCACTTGTTTTATGAAATATTTTATAGTCAAAGGCAGTGCTTGCTGCAAGTCTGGCTTTATATAATAAATGATGGGCTTTTTCAGACATGGGTAAGCCCACGCGCTTATTTTCCATATCTTGTGGATAAAGTGCAATACCTGCAACACTTTGTAGTTTTACGGTGCGTTTACTTTGGCTGTGTGCCAAATTTAAATCATTCACATGTTTAATGATTTCTTCTGCAAGTTTAGAACAAGATGTACGCGTGGCTGCAGGTACCAAAATTGTGCACTCTCCTTCAGCACTACGTGCTGCAACTACTTGTTTGGGTAGATGCTCTTGTATACACTTCGCCCATTCTGCTATGGCTTTATTAATGAACATATAACCAAACTCTGAAGCCAAGTTTTGTAATGTATGGCATTTAATTACTATTAAGCCCATACAGGCTTTGTATGCATGGCTTTGATATTCCTTATCGTTGCTTGCTACATAGGGGGAGCTTACCATATCAGCATCATGTTCCATACGTAAAAGTAGGCGGCTCATACGTGTAAGTCCGGTTAGTTCATCAGTTCTACTTTGCTTAATGCAAAGTAGATGCTCAAGACAAAGCGTGCTTAAAGTTGCTAAGTTTGGTAGAATACGTCGTGCTTCGCGTGCCTTAACTCCCCTAGCCATAAAAACTCCAAGGTTTTTATCCTCAAAGCATAGCGGGATTAATAAAGTGCGTTCTTTTGCAATCCATTGTACTTCACTGGGTGTATTATATTCCCTTGGAAAATAAAGACTATGATTAGAAAAAGTGATTATTTTTCGAAAAGCATGAACTAGCTCACCCTCAAGTTCTATGAGGTCGCTGCGTTCAAGATGGGTAGTATATAAATTTTTCATGGACAAAAACTAGCAAATTGTCAAGAAAAAGTCTAGACTTTGCATAGTTTATAAATTGTGCATAGTACAAATTAACAAAAAAACCTATTAGAAATTTCTTTCTAATAGGTTGATAAATTTTATAAATAAATAAAACTTTAAGATTTTGGGCGGTTAGCAACAAAAAGACTATTTCGTTTTATTTGGTGCAAAATATCTGCGCGACGCACATTTGGAAAAAGTACAATGGTTCCTCTATGAACGTAGTGAGGTGGAAAGTCGTTAAGTGTCAGGGCATATACATCTTGGATATCCTTGGGGCTTAAGTTAAGCTCAGGATTATTTTCGATGTATTTTTTAAGTTCAGTACGAACCATAAACTCATTACGATTATATACGGCGTCAAAATCTGTACCTTCGATATGGTAGCGTTTACGTTCGTTGCGCATGATAGCTCCTAAGTTATTAAAATATAAAATATTGGTCTGTAATTATTTTTTTAATTAGTTTCAATTGCATTGCTTTCAATTAGTATATACGGAAAAAAAATAAAATGGAATAGGGATTTTGCCATAAAAAGTTTATAGAAAACTATTTTTTTGTTTTAGGCATTGTTTTTTATGTATTGATATTATGTATTTTTAGTCTAACATCCTTTTAATATTTTCACGTTCATGCATGGGAAAAGAGTGTATAGCATGATCAAGAGTAGCTAAGCCCTCAGCCCAACTAAGGTCATATGGATCGATTATTTTGCTAAGTGTACTAAAATCTATGGCTGTGAGATAGCAACCACTTCTATAAGGTATTCCAATAAGACATTGTTTTTGTTCACGTTTAAGAGCATGAAGCCAAGCCATGGCCATTTGTACTTGGCTTTTTTGAAACTTAGGCGGCGTAGGGGCTTGGCAGAGCTTTTCATGAAAACTAAAATAAAAAAAACTTTGTGCAGTGTCGCCTAATTCTAAAGCCAGACCACCACAAGCTATGGCTAGCATTTTTCTATGTTCAAGTTTGAGGTCTGAATTAAGAATACATAGGTTTGCTTCATTTAATATATTAGTAACTTGTGATAAGTCAATTTTCTTTATATCCATGCTTGTAGCTAGCATAAAAATTTTGATTATAAGCTCAAGAGCCTTAGAGTTAAAATTATATTGTACGGTTTTCCTTGTTGTAATGGGCCAACAATTATAGACTTCCATTATCATTAAGGTTAGTTGGATTAAATCACCGTTGTTTTGACGTGTGGGTTCATGTCCTTCAATGGCAGTTAATAATTGTGCAGCTCGATGTTGCTTAGTATGTTCTTGCTGCACTCTTTGCCAAGCACAATAACCTATTTGTTCAGAAAATTTTGGATCTGCTAGGCAATGGTCTATGTGGTTTTGTAATTCATCCATACTATGGTATATTAAAACTTCCTTATTTGGCTCAAGTAGCAAGTCTTGGTCTGGCCCTACAAAGGGACTAATAACGCATGCTCCACAACTAGCCCCCTCTAATAGGCGAAAATTGACTTCGTTGGCAATGGATTCATTGGGTATGATGCAGGTATTGTCATATAGCTCCATCATGGGTGTAAAAAATATATTACTAATAGTTTCTAAATTATATTTTTCTGAGAGGAATTTTACTATACGTTCACGTTGGAGGCGAGTGCCTAGTAATCTACCTACAAAATTAAGTTTGTGCTCTCTTTGGGCGTGAGGTATAAATGGGCGATCATAACCATTTTGGGCTAGTCGATGCATGTTTGGATGTAGCCAATCTTTATTTAAGCGCTCTATAAAATTTTTGTGAGGAGTTAGGAAAACATCAAATAATGCACCATAATGCATTTGCCAAGCGTAATTAAGATGTGTATCAATGGACCAAAATACACTGCGACAGGGTAAGTCATGCACATCGTAAAAAATAATCTTATGTGCTAAATCTTCCCTTTGGATAAAAACACTAGGCGGTTTTGTACATTGTGAAAATAGTTCAAGAGCTGAATATAAACCATTTTTTTTTATGGAAATAGATATGACTTCATGGCCTAAGTTACTTAATTCAGGGTCAAGATTACCATTTATTGATAGAATAACTGCCATATTGTCTTACCTTGCTGATAAGGTCATAAAAATATTAAATGAACATTGACAGAATATACAAAATACAGTAGTATGTAAAGATATGAAGTCAATGTTCAAGTTAATTTATCGCCAAGTTCTTATTTGCTGCTTGTTTTTAATTACTCTTGGGTGCGCGGCTAAGTCCCCTCAACCAGAGGAATATTCTATCCAAGATAAGTCTGCTCAGCTCTTTCAAGAGCAACACAAAGCCATATTAGTTCCCACCGCTGAAAGTGCTATTGGAACACCATATAGATTTGGTGGTACTGATGGTAATGGATTTGATTGCTCGGGTTTTGTGCGCTGGGTTTATAGTTATGCTGGAGTTAAATTACCAAGAACTGCTCGCGAACAATCAAGGCTTGGCGAGACCATCAAGAATAAGGACGACATGCAAGTCGGTGATATTGTAGCATTTTATAATAAAAGGCGTGGATATCATACTGGCATATATGTGGGAGAAGGTAAGTTTATTCATAGCCCACGTAGACGTACCAAGGTTCGTATTAGTGATTTGTCTACGTCATATTTTAGTAGTAGTTTTTTAGGTGCTCGCCGCGTGGTGGATAAGATTAAGGATTCGGAGATTGAAGCCGCTAAAGAACTTTTGGCCGAATTTAAGCAGCAAGAAAAACTGCAAGCCACTACAAAAACAAAGATAAAAGCGAAATCTAAAAAAGCAAAAATCAAAGCAAAAAAATCCAAAACCAAATTAGTAGCTAAGACTCAAGTAAAGCCCAAATCTAAGGCTGGAACTAAAGTTAAGTCAAAATCTAAATCAAAATCAACAGCTAAAGCTAAGGCCACAACCAAGGCTAAGTCCCAAGTAAAAAGCAACTCTACAAGCAACTTAGTTAGTTCAACTCAATAAAAACTAAATTAGTCAAGCCTTCTTAAAAGCCATCAACTAAAATAGTTGATGCTGAAAACTTATTTTTTGCTACATAAAATTAGCAGAAATTCGTTTTTTTGTGCTCTTGTTTCTGGCAATTTTACTAACTCATTTGAACTATAAAGTTTTTTCTTTTAAATAGTTATAATTTTTTTACTGTCGACTAAAGTAATATAAAAAAATTGGCCCAGAAAAAAACTTTTTCTGGGCCTTTTGTCTACAACTTAAATAATGAAGGCTTATTTAAAAGCATTTTCAAAATTTGGAACAACTTGCTTTTTGCGGCTCATAACGCCATCAAGCCAAACGGACTTATCAGCGCATTTTACGCCAAAGGCTTTTTCAACAACAGAAGGATCGTCAGAAACTACGAGCATTTCAGAACCTTCTTTCATAATGTCGGTAAGAAGTAGGAATACGCTATGGCGTCCTTCACCTTTTACACGCACAATTTCTTCATAAAGGCCATCTTTAACTTTATCAAGAAGGCTTAGGTCAACAACTTCTAATTGACCAATGCCAACTTTTTTACCACTCATATCAAAGTCTTTGTAATCACGGAATACAAGGTCTTGCATGGATGCGCCATCTACGGCAGATTTAACTTTAAACATTTCCATACCAAGAGCCATGATATCATTAACACCAGCAATTTTAGCAAGAGCTTCAACTGCCTTTTTATCTGCATCGGTGCAGGTGGGTGATTTAAACATTACAGTATCAGACAAAATAGCACAAAGTAGGCCGCCAGCGATGCTTTTTGGAAGTTCAATGCCATAAAAGTCATACATGGATTTAATAACTGTACCAGTACACCCTACAGGCCAAGTCCAAATTTCAAGAGGATTAGACGTAGTTACATCACCTAGTTTGTGGTGGTCAACTATGCCTAAGATTTCTGCATCAGCGGTGCCTTTGGGGGCTTGTGCTAGATCAGAGAAATCTACAAGTACAAGTTTTTGCCCGGCTACATCATCAACCACGGCAGGCGCGGTTAAGCCAAATTTTGCAAGTACAAATTCAGTTTCTGGGGTTGGTGCGCCTTGAGCTACTGCCTTAGCTTCTGTTCCGCGTTTGCTGTAAACATCAGCAACTGCAATGGCAGAAATAATGCTATCCGTATCTGGGTTCATGTGACCTATAACTAATGCAGACATAGTAAACTCCTTAAATTAAGTTGGTTTTTTTAATGATGTCGCTTAATCGACACAGTACTTTGTTATCTTTAGCACAAAGTATGATAAAAGCCAAGTCAACAAATTGATAAAAGAGATGTTTTTTGTATAAAAAAATATATTTGAAGTTTTAAGTGTATAATTTTTAAAGTAAATATCAGCTGTAAAAAAGTTAAATATTTAACCCAGCCAAATAGCCGCTAGCGAAGGCAAAATGCAGGTTATATCCGCCAAGCTGCCCAGTGATATTTAGTAATTCACCAACAATATACAAGTTATTATTAATTTTGCTGGCCATGCTCCATGGGTCAACCTCAGAGGTATTGATACCACCTTTGGCAGCCTCAGCTCTACTTAAATCCCCAATTCCTTGTGGTATAACATTAAATTCATGTATGTTTTTACATATTTCATTACGTGCTTTACGTGATAATTCGGCAATTTTTCGTCTTGAAAAATCATGAGGAATTAGTTTGTCCGCAAGCCTTTGGGGCATGTGACGGCAAATTAGAGTACGTGCAAAAAGTTTAGCACATTCTTTGGCGTCTAGTAAATCAACTAAGGAAATATTTGGTAAAAAATTTATATATATTGGAGTGTTGTTTTGCCAATGTCCTGATGTCTGTAGCGCACAAGGACCACTGATACCACCATGAGTAAATAATAGATGGTCAGTACAGTTATAATTTGCAGTTTGGATATTTGCCACTAAGCTTATGCCAGCTAAACCAGCCAAAGACCAATGTTTTGGCATATGAAACGCACACAGGGCTGGTGTAAAATCTGTATAGCTGTGCCCCAATTGACTGGCAATATTAAGACCTGCATTGCTTGCACCAATATTTGACCAAGCAGAAGAACCCAGTGCTAGTATAAGGTTTTTGCTTTGTAATTGCAGTTCTTTTTGCTCAGAGTAACAATTTACATAGAAAGTATCATTATCTTTTATAGTATTATCTATTTTATGCCCAAGAAAAAAATCACAACCAAGCTGTAAACAATCATGCACTAAGGCGCGCACAAATTGTTTAGCACTTTGGGTTCCAAATATTTGTCCATGTTCACGCTCTTCCCAAAGTAAATTATGTTTTTTAAAAAATTCAAATAAATAATGTGATGGGAAGGCATCCAAAGCTGGCTCAACAAAAATTTGATCACCAATATAGTGGTTACTGCTCATATTAAGATTGGTAAAATTGCATCGTCCACCACCACTAATACTAATCTTTTTTCCTGCGTGAGTGTTATGGTCTATGATGGCAATGCGAAGTTTACGCTTAGCAGCAGTTAAGGCACACATAAGTCCAGCTGCTCCTGCTCCTAATATAATGGCATCATAGGTATAATTTGATTTTTTTTCATTTGTCATGTGTAAATTCTAGCAAAAAGATTGACCACTGCCAAGGTGGTAAAATAAAACCCAAAGAAGACTATAAAATGATGAATTTTTTAACGGTATGGCAAAGGTAATCGACTGTAACTATGCGTTATAAAATTATATTTTTTTGTGTGTACTTTAGACTTAAGTTCTTGACAAATCGTCTTTCCAAAGGCAGTATTAATTCATAAATTTCACGTTTCATAAATTTTAACTGGAGGCGAGTATGGTAGCCCAGTATAGATTGGTTACACGTAGTGACTTTGATGGTCTTGTGTGTGCCGTCCTACTAAAAAAAATTGATCTTGTCGGAGATATCTTATTTGTTCATCCAAAAGATGTGCAAGATGGGCGCATTGAACTTGGCAAGACTGATATTACAACCAATTTGCCATACAGTCCGTATGTGCACATGTGTTTTGACCATCACCTTTCCGAAACATTGCGTTCCAATTCTAGCACACAAAATCACATTATGAATGCCTCAGCGCCATCAGCTGCTCGTGTTGTGTATGAATACTTTGGTGGTAAAGAACGTTTTCCAGATATTTCTGATGACATGATGATTGCTGTTGATAAATCTGACACAGCAGATTTTAATATTGAAGAAATTTTGCACCCTAAGGGCTGGGTATTGCTAAGTTACTTAATGGATCCTCGTACTGGTCTTGGACGTTTTCGCGATTTTACTATTAGCAATTATGAGCTTATGATGAAGATGATTGACCTCTGTGGGTCAGGCATGGGTATTGATGAAATCATTGAAGATTCTGACGTACAAGAGCGCATAAAGCTTTATTTTGAATATGAGGAAAAGGCTAAGGAGCAATTAAAAGAGTGTTCCAAAATTTATGATAATTTAATTGAACTTGATTTACGTGATGTAGACCCAATTTGGCCTACTAACAGATTTACACTTTATGCTTTATTTCCACAGTGTAATATTTCTTCACACATTATGTGGGGCTTACAGCGTAGGAATGTTGTTTTTGCTGTGGGTAAATCTATACTTAACCGTTCATCCAATGTAAATATTGGTGAAATAATGCTTACTTATGGTGGTGGAGGGCATAAAAATGCCGGAACTTGTCAAGTTCCTACCGACCATGCTGAAGATACCTTGCTTGAACTACGTAGGCTTTTGCAAGGCTAATGTAAAAATTATGTAAAAATCGCCCTTATGGCTTACGCTGTAAGGGCGTTTTTTATTTTGTTTGATTAATAATATTATACACAATTTCTGGCATACTTCTGCCATCCGTAGAGAAAAGAATATTATTACATAATTGCATAATGCTTTTGCGTACCAAATGATGTCCAGTGTAAAGGCTATATTGCATAGTATGTTTTCCGTATGTACCTTCTTGTTTAGTGCAACAGCTTGAATTAACAGAGATAGTGCTGCGACAAGCATATGGACGAACCATATATATACTGCAAGTATTTTGGGCACTTAAAAAGGGGCATGCTTGATTATAATCTTCTAAACTATGAGCTTTATTGTCATGTCCATTGGTATAAAGTTCCTTGGCCCAAGCAATATATGAAGCGCGAAAATTATGAGTATCAATGTCCCAAATGGCATAATTATTAATAAATACTGCTTTAAGTTGTGCATGGGCATTAAGATATGCAACTATAAGCAAAGCTTCGCTTGCATCACACATTACAAGATGATGACAGCATCCAGCACACCCTTTATGGCAAACAAAGCTCTGACCTTGTTCTTGGCAAGCTTTAGCCATTATTTCGCCATCTTTTGCTAGTTTTGTATTTGCTAAGTTTAAAATATCAAAGATTATACTTTCTTTTTTATTACTTTTTAATAAATATGTAATCTTTTCAATGTTATGCAAAAAGATTTCAGGTGGACTTTCTTGCTGTAAAAGCATGCCAGCATTAAAACAGTCATTAATTATGCATTGCAATTCTTGTACTGGCACCTTTAATAGAGGCATGTTTTCCCAGTCATAATTATTAAATAATTTATCATAATTATGACCTTGTAACCATGATGACATTGCTGGCATACCCACTCCAATAATTTAAGCCTTCTACACAGTAATTGTGCAGAAGGCTTATTTTTAAGCTGTATTAGGCATTCATGGATTGACGAGCAGCTATTGCTTCTTGTTCTAAGGTATTTTTTTCAACATCATTAAGATTTAGGGCTTTGGCAAGTCCATCAAGATAGCTGCGTTCCATGAAGGAATCAATGTCAATGGCCGCACAAGACAGTCTATACAGGTCGTGAGCCTCTTCAGCATTATTAATTTTTGCTGCAAGAGCAGTGGGGTCAATGGGCTTATTTAATAGTCCATCAAGTAAGCCCACAATTTCTTGTCCAGGAAATAGTGCTTCTGCTGCATTGTGTATATTTTGTCTTTCTTCATCATCAATATGGCCGTCAGCGCGTGCCGCAAAAACCATGGCTTCTAATAGTATAATGGCGGTATTTTCCGTTGGAGGCAAGGCTTGTGCGGGTTGATTTTGATCAGTATTTTGAGCTGGTTGAGAACTTTGCCCACTTGGAATAGTATTTTTATTTTGGGACCATTTTTGGTAAAAGTTCCATGCAAGAGCACCAGCAGCGGCAGTTCCGCCAACAACTAAAGCACCTTTTGCCATTTTTTTTACTTTTTTACCAGAAAACAATGCGCCCACAAGGCCACCAATAGCAGCTGAACCTAGCAAACCACCAACACCACCCATGCTATTGGCAGCATTTTTAACACTTGCAGCAGCATTGCCACCAAGTGCTGAGTTTATTGTATTACCAATATCACCAAAACTGCCACCTTTTACGGCATCTAAAATATTTTTCATATATACCTCGTTTAAATTGATTGACTATAATGTAAGTTCATAAGGTCATTTTGTACAGAGATTTTAAATTTTAGTGTATTTTAATATTAACTTATTTGAACAATTAAGTAAGATTCATGGGTACTTATATATGGCTAGCTACACTCAACGTATTACCCTTGCAATTACAGCAATATAAATTTTTTTTGCTCCAGCATTTCTTAGGCTTAAACTGGCATGGCGCAAGGTAGAGCCAGTGGTTATAACATCATCTATTAGTAAAATATTTTTATCTTTAACACTTTGAGAATTAAAACTTTTTGATGGATTATTTTTCCTGTCGGATGCTTGTAGTGTGCTTTGAGGTGGAGTATAGCGAGTGCGTAGCAATGCTTCATGAGCAATTGGTAACATTAGTTTCTTTTCTAATGGGCGACAAATTTCTAGTATATGGTTAAATCCTTCATCTTTAAGTCGTTTATCATGGCGAGGCATGGGCACAATCATATGACAGCTTGGCAGAGATAAGCATGCGTCATATAAATAACTTGCAAACAATGGCAAGAGTGATAAATCTGCAGAAAATTTATATTTTAATATTAAAGCCTTGAGTAAATCATCATAAATTCCATAAAAACTTAGAGCGTCCCAAGGTGGCGGACTCTTAACACATTCCAGACAAACATGTTCAGCTGATGGTATATGCTGGCCGCATAGCTTACAGATATTGTTTGTTTTTATTTTTACATGGTTTATGCATTTGTTGCAAAGGTAGGATTGGTCAGTGGATGGTATAAAGGGAATATGGCAAGCAAGACAGCGTTGCTCATTAAAAAAATAGCCACGTAAGTGTTTATGTAGCATGGCTATTTTATATAACATATAAATTCTTTTTTTATAAAGTTATAATTATCAGCAGTTAAGCTAATGAAGGACTTAGTCGAAGCTGAAAAAGTCATTTTCCAATGACTTTTTCTAAAAGGCACGGCCACTCCAAATGCCCTAACGGGACGCCGCAAGTTCGACCCAACGGGCACGTAGTGTTCCTGTTAGGTCAAGAATGAGTCTTACTGGAATCGCATGCAAAGTAATTGCGGCTCATTTTGCGTGGCGCAAAATTTTTCTTTAATAAAATTTTCGTTAGCCGACACTTGAAAAATCTATTTTACACGTCATAAAATTGCCAGAAATTCGCATTTTATGCTCTTGTTTCTTACAGTTTTTTTAGCTCATTTTAGCTATAAAAATAATTTGTTTCAAGCATTTACCATGTTTTTCAATGTCGACTACCAAAATATGGTTTAATGTACGGTTATTCTTGTCGCCCTTGGTTTTCCACCACCATAGCTTGAGCCCTAGTGCCTAGCTCAAATAGTCGTGAACAGGCCACACCGTCTGCTGCCAGTTCATCAGGAGCATCATAGCCATACATCTGACATGTTTCTAATAGCCTTACGTCAAATAAATCCAGAAAATACTGCAATGATAGTATACTACCCTCAAAGAGTTTATCGCCACGAGTTCTAGCTGCAACAAGGCCAGCAACAGCTGGTTTTGGTTTAGGGTTAGGTATATACTTACCTTGCTTTATAAGTTTTTCGCGCTTTGCCCAAAGGCATTGGGCACGGTCTATAAATCCTTTGAGCTGGCCTGGGAGATGATAGAAGAAAATAGGAGCAGCAATAAAAATTAATGGCGCTTCTTGAATTTGTTTAAATAAAGTAGAAGTATCATCTCTAATATCAAGTGTACATCGGCTCTTTGGATCTTCAAAACAGGCATGGCAAACAGTACAGGGAGCGATTGAGAAGTCGCGCAAGAATGTTACCTCGGCTTGACCTCCTGCACTACGTACACCTTGAACAAAGTTGTGTACCATAAAGTCTGAATTTCCTCTAGCACGAGGACTACAGGCTAAAACACGGATAGGGGCGTCTTGCATAATCTACCTCACAAAAGAACCACAATATGGGTTATTGTTTTTCTCATCATCTACTGAGCTTGCTGGGCCATGTCCAGGGTATACCATACTATCAGGTGGAAGAGTAAAAATTTCTTTTTTAATAGAGCTAATTAGAGTATCTAAATCACCACCTGGTAAGTCAGAGCGACCAATGGAGCGATAAAAAAGTAAATCACCAGTAAATACTGCCTGCATACTTGGAAAGTACATAGACATACTACCAGGGCTATGACCTGGAGTATGCATGGCGGTGAAGCTAAGTCCACCAAAAGTATATGGACCAGGATTGAAGGGGCTAGCTTCAAATTTTTTTACTTTTGGAAAACCCCACATGCCACCGTTACCTGCTTCTTGCTCAAGTAAAAATGAATCGTGAGGAGGCGAATATATGGGGGCATTTGTGGCAAGGTGTAAGTCTTGGACACCATATATATGATCAAAGTGGAGGTGGGTTATGCAAATTGCCAAGAGTTTTATCTTATTTTGCTCAAGGAACTTAATTATGGGCTTAGGATCACCGCCTGGATCAATGGCAATGGCCTCACCATTATCATAAATGAGATAACAATTAGTCTCAAGAGGGCCAATACTAAAACATTTTACAGGCATAAGTCCTCCGGATTTAGTCTGCATTCCTCATATTTAAATGAGGAATGCAGATATGTAAAAATAGTAAAAGGGTAGTTTTTATTTTTTCTTGAGCCAAGGCATCATTTCACGTAGACGCCCACCTACTTGCTCAATACTATGTTCTGCTTCAAGTCTACGCGTTGATTTAAACATAGGATATCCAGCGCGTGCTTCTAATATAAAATCACGTGCAAAACGACCACTTTGTATGTCGGTAAGCACACGTTTCATTTCTTTTTTAGTTTCTTCTGTGATTATGCGCGGTCCAGTTACATAGTCGCCATACTCTGCTGTATCACTAATGGAGTAACGCATGCGCGCAAGACCACCTTCATACATAAGGTCTACAATAAGTTTCACTTCATGTAAACACTCAAAGTAAGCCATTTCTGGTTGGTATCCGGCTTCAACCAAGGTTTCATAGCCAGCTTTAACAAGAGCAGAAAGTCCACCACAAAGGACAGCTTGTTCACCAAAAAGGTCAGTTTCGGTTTCTTCGCGAAAGGTTGTTTCAATAACACCTGAGCGCGCACCACCAACACCAACAGCATAAGCAAGTGCTTTTTCTAAGGATTTACCACTAGCATCTTGGTGAATGGCTACAAGACAAGGAACTCCGCCACCTTCAGTGAAGGTACGACGCACTAAGTGGCCTGGGCCTTTAGGAGCTATCAAGAATACATCCACATCCTTAGGTGGTTCAATTTGACCAAAATGAATATTAAAACCATGAGCAAAAAGTAAAGCTTTGCTAGAGTTTAGATGAGGTTTTATATCATTTTCATAAACTTGGGCTTGTACTTGGTCTGGCAATAAAATCATAATGAAATCGCCAGCTTTAGCTGCTTCCGCTGCAGAAACAGGATTAAAACCATGCTCTTTTGCAAGCTCATAGTTAGCACTACCTGGGCGTTGTCCAACAATTACGTTGACTCCAGAGTCACGTAAGTTTTGTGCATGAGCATGGCCTTGGCTTCCATAACCAATAATGGCAACGGTTTTATCTTTTAATACAGCTAGATTAGCATCCTTTTCATAGTAAACTTTCATTAGTCATCCTGTCATGAGGCTTAAGGGTTGATAATAATGCAAATTAATGTGTTTGCATGGAGCGACGCATGGAAACAGTACCAGTGCGCGCAATTTCTTTAATACCAAAGCGTTGAAATAAACCAATAATTGCTTGTAGCTTTTCACTGTTACCGGTGGCTTCAATGGTCATTTCATTAATGCCCACATCCATAACACGGCAGCGGAAAATTTCAACTGTGCGTAAAATTTCGCTTCTAGCTTCGCCTTCAGCATGAACTTTTATGAGCATCATTTCGCGCTCAACTGCACTGTGTTCTGAGAAATCAACAACCTTTATTACAGTGATAAGTTTATGTAATTGTTTTGTTATTTGTTCAATAATTTGGGCATCACCGCTGGTAGTTATGGTCATGTGTGATACGCCATGCTCAAGCGTTGGGGCAACATTTAGAGATTCAATATTAAAACCTCGCCCACTAAAAAGGCTTACTACGCGAGACAAAACACCTGGTTCATCTTCAACTAAAACTGATAATACATGTTGCATGGTAAAAAACTCCTATACCAATAGCATTTCATCTAAGGCTGCACCAGCAGGCACTATGGGATAAACATTTTCTTCGCGCTCAACAATTACATCAATAATGGCTGTATTAGGCGAAGATAAGGCTTTTTTAAGGGTAGCCTCCATTTGTGATGCCTTGGTAATTCTATAGCCCTCTGCGCCGTAGGCTTCGGCAAGTTTTACAAAGTCAGGCTGAGCTTCCATATTGGTGTAGCTGTAGTTTTTCTTATAAAAAAGCTCTTGCCATTGGCGAACCATGCCGAGGTTGCTATTGTTCAAGATAAGGATTTTTACGGGAAGCTTATTTTCAATGGCAGTAGCAAGCTCTTGAATGTTCATTTGTATGGAACCATCGCCTGCTACGTTGACCACAAGGCTTTTAGGGAAAGCAAATTGAGCACCAATGGCAGCAGGTAAGCCATAACCCATTGTTCCTAGCCCACCTGAGGTGAGTAAGGTACGCGGTTTTTCATAGCCATAAAACTGGGCTGCCCACATTTGGTTTTGGCCCACTTCGGTGGCAATAATTGCTTTACCTTTGCTTATACGATGCACAGCTTCAATAACAGCTTGCGGTTTTAAGCCACTCTTAGTGTGTTCATAACCAAATGGGCATTCTTTATCCCAAGCCCGTAATTGCTTAAGCCATGGGGCATGTTCTTTTTTCCAATTTTTATCTTCTTCCTTGTTAGCTAGTATTTCAAAGATACCTTTTAATGCTTCATTGCAGTCGCCAACCACAGGCACATGTACATTAACATTTTTCCGTATGGAGGTTGGGTCAATATCAATATGTACAATGCGTGCATTAGGAGCAAATGCAGAAATACGCCCAGTAACACGGTCATCAAACCGTACACCTATAGCCATAAGTAAGTCACAGTTATTAATGGCTTTATTGGCGGCATAACAACCATGCATCCCCACCATACCAAGCCAAAGGTCACTCTTGCTTGGAAAACCTCCAAGGCCCATAAGGGTTGAGGCTATGGGAAGGTGGTATTTGTCTGCTAATTGCTTAAGAACTGGAGCTGCATTGGAGTTAATAACACCACCACCTATTAACAATAGGGGATTTTGAGCTTTGATAAGTTCATCAGAAGCTTTACGTAATTGATTAAGATTAGCTTTATATGTAGGATTATAACTACGCATGTGAACACTTTCAGGCCAGATAAACTCTGTTGCAGCCTGCATGACGTCCTTTGGAAGGTCCACAAGTACAGGGCCTGGGCGTCCAGAACGGGCTAAGTAAAATGCTTGGCGCAATACAGTTGTAAGTTTGGTGATGTCTTTAACCAAGAAGTTATGCTTGGTACATGGACGTGTAATACCTACAATATCAACCTCTTGGAAAGCATCATTGCCAATTAGAGGTGTGGGAACTTGACCAGTGATAATAACAATTGGAATGGAGTCACAATATGCTGTAGCTATGCCCGTAACAGTGTTTGTTGCACCAGGACCGGAGGTTACTAGACATACGCCAACCTTACCCGATGCGCGAGCATAGCCATCAGCAGCATGCACAGCTGCTTGTTCATGACGCACCAAAATATGGCGCAACTTAGGGTGACGAGGTATTTCGTCATATATATCAATAACTGCACCACCAGGATAGCCGAAAAAAACATCAACTTCCTCGCGTTTCAGCGTTTCAAGCAGTATCTGTGCACCAGTCATTTTCATTTCTATTTGTCTCCTGACATGTGTTTTTCTAATAAATCAACAAGGCTAGTCTTGCCTTCGAGTTTTTGTTTTTTTAATTGTTTAAGAGTTTGTTCCTCGGTTGGAGTACGAAAGCTTTTGCCTTCTAACTTGCTAACTTGCTTGGAATAAAGTAGGTGCTCATCCCATAACTCTTTGAGCTCAGGGTTAGTTTGAGACAATTTTTCAAGCATTTCGATTTCGTGTTTTTCCATCTGAACTCTCCTTGAGGTTTAGGTTATGCCAAAAGGCGGGTTTATACCTGTATTTACAGGATTTTTATACTATAAAAAAATTAAGCAAGTATTAAAAATAACGACTAAGTTATAATTTACAACAAAATCGTAAACTTTACTAGCTTAAGGTTTGGGCATATTCTAATAGTGAAGTCACTACAATGCGATCTACCAGTTCTATGGCTAGAAGCACAATTATCGGAGAGAAGTCTATGCCACTTGTATAAGTAAAAGGCAACACTTTTCGTATACGATAATATACCGGTTCAGTCAGAGTGCGAAGTGTACGTACAATGGGGTTATACGGGTCTGGGCGCACCCAAGATAGGATTGCAGAAATTAATACAACCCAAAAATAAATTTTTAATAAACTACCAAGAATGATGGCAATGGCAGTAAGAGTATTGGCAAGTACAATCATAAAAGCATACCTCTAAAGTGTTTTTATTTTTATATAATTAACTAAGACGAAAAATCTTAGATAATTCAAAAACCCATGAATGGGGTATAAATTTATATACATAAATATTTTTTATGCAATAGTTTTTGTAATGAACTAAAACTATCACTATTTACAGCCGCGTCAAGTGCTGGATTTTTGTGGGCTATAAATGAAACTTCACCAGCCTTTGCTGCTCTTTGATCATTTAAACTATCTCCTATAAAAATAACAGTTTCCTTAGATACTTGCCATTTGTTTAGTATAATTTCAATGCCGGCAGGGTCAGGTTTTGGTGCTGCATCTGCTGCTGTAATAATAGGATCAAAAAGTCCTTCTAATTTAAATGTTTTGATAACTGCTGGCATACCATCAAATCTGTTTGTGTGCACAGCTGTATTGATTCCATTATCTAAGCACCAATGAATAAAGTTTAAAAAACCCTCTTCAAGGCTAATTTTTGGCATAATGTCACGCTGATAGTCTAATACATTTTTACAAATATCTAAGGCTTTTGCATGTAAATTTTGTGGAATTATACGCTCCAAAGCACCGCGTACTGTAGACATATGCGTAAAAGCTTCTTGTTTATCGGTTAAAGGTGGTAATCCCAGTTCTTTCAAAAGCATATTATAATATAAAGTATTAGCTTCACGAGAGTTTATAATTACCCCATCACAGTCGAAAATAATCCCTGTTAAGATAGTGGGCATATTTAAATGTTGATCATAACACATTATTTATTCTCCAGTAATATTAAACGCATGGTTTTGTTAAGCCAAGAGCTGTGTTGTTTCTTGCGCTCACTTTTGTGCAAAATATCTCCAACACTTAATTCACATTCATGGCCTTTAATATCCATATTTTGTGCGTTTAAACTTTGTATAGTGTCCTTCGTTAGAGGGACTAAATTTTCACATTGGTCAGCTATGCCTTCTAGCATGTTGTTATGATTAATTACAATTTGTGAATGATTTGGAATAAAAATAGCGGCATTTTCTAGTATTATTTGCCAAGGTGGTAAAAAATCATCATCAACTTGCATATAACTTTCTATATTTTGAAGCATGCTTAACGTATCTTCTTGATCTACTCCAAGATTATCAACCAAATGCTTAGCCCCATGAGCATATTTTTCGGTTAGGTTTTTAACTTCGCTAAAACGCTCTTCTAAAAGCCAAGCCCAAAGCAAAAACTTCTGGGCAGCTTGCCTGATATGTAATTCATGAAGTTCATTATTGTCAGATATTTGTCCTGTATTTGCAAATTGTGCTAGTATGTCTTGCTCTTCAAAATCTTTTAACTTTGAACCTTGGTTTTGAACACCAATTAGAGCATGCATAGGTACACCTGAAAGAGCTGCATCACCCATGTTAATTAAGTCATCAAGGCAAGCCTTGGCTTGTTGAGCATTGAATGGGTAATTATCTGGCTGCCAGTAATTTATTGGTTTGTCAGCCAATCCTGGCCATAAATAGTTAATATTTAAATTTAATATTAGGTTTGAACTTATATTTTCTTGGCGTAAAATTGGTAAAAAAATTGTTATAGGTTTATTTTGCATTTATTCTCCTTAATGAGTACAGCATAAGTATAAACTTAGATGTACAATGACGCAATGCATAAGTATAATTTTGATAAATTAAGTATTATGTTAAAAATACATAAAAGTATTATTAATAAAAAAATATTTAAAATTAGGCCTGTTATGCTAAATTGCGGTTCATGTATCCTCATTATGCACTTGACCTTGAGCTTTGAATATAGTAGATTTTTGAAAATATTCGGGAGGCAATATGTTTGGCATAGGTACACAGGAAATTTTGGTGCTGCTGGTTGTAGCGCTGGTGATATTTGGTGCAAATAAATTGCCAGAAATAGGCAATGGCCTAGGTAGGGCTATTCGAAACTTTAAACGGGCATCGTCTGAACCTGATGAAGTAGATATTACTCCTAAGGAAAAACAAAATACTGATGACGCTAGTAAATAGTTTATTTTTTTAAATTTAGGAGATTACATGTTAGCTGAGCAAATTTCTATATTTCTTGAAAATAAAGCAGGCAGACTTGCTGAAGTGACTAAAACTTTAAGTAATGCTGGTATAAGCATTCGTGCACTTTCCTTGGCTGACACTTCTGATTTTGGTATTTTACGTATTATTGTAGCAGAATACGAAAAAGCTAAGGTGGTACTTAAGGAAAATGGCTTTACTATTGGCAGCACAAGTGTTGTGGCTGTTGAAGTTGAAGACAAACCCGGCGGACTGCATAATATTTTAGAATTATTTGCAAAATATTCAATAAATGTGGAATATATGTATGCTTATGTGCAAAGAGATACTCCCAATGCAACCATGATTTTTCGTTTTGATAATGCAGATAAAGCTTTGGAAATTTTAGAGGAGCATAAAATTCCTGTAGTTTCTGGAGATAGGCTTTATTCTTAAATTTTGTGAAGTCGTTGATATTATTTTAATGTAAAGATAAGTCATTTTATATATAGAATTAATTTGGAGGTATTATGACTGTTTTAAACTGGCAGGATGGTGTTGCTCGTGTGGTCAATAATCGCGGTCTTTATGCCAAGTTACTAGTGCGTTTTGCTGATAGCCTTGGTGATGCCCCAGAAAAACTTGCTCAAGCCGTTGCTGAAGGCAATATGGATGATGCTCAAATGCAAGCACATACAATAAAGGGCACCGCTGCAAACCTTGGCTGCGAAGCTTTGGCAGAAGCTGGCAGAGTTGTTGAGGTAGCAATTAAGGACCAATCTGGAATTGAGCCAGCCATTGAAGAGTTAAAGAAAGTAGTCGTAGTTACTGTTGAAGCTATGCGTGCTTTTGAAGCATAGTCTTTCTGCTGTTTTTAGGTGACCTACCTCTAGATAGGTTAATATATTAATATATTTATTAAAACCTCGTGCTTGTTGAGTGCGGGGTTTTTTTATTTATATCTTCAAATTATAATTATTTTGTGCCTTTAAAGAGTCTACATTATTTGTGTGAACTTAAAATACTATAAAGAATAATTTTTTATTTAATATGCATAATTTTACTGGATTTTTTCTTGGTGTCAGTGTATTGACAGTACTAAAGCTTGGTTTTATATTTAAGTATTCACTTGCGGGAGAAAGATATGGAATGGCAAGATAGCGGTATTATAGGCCAAAGTACAACTTTAGCTGAAGTTTTCCGCGTGCTTATGAAAGTTGCACCCACTGACAGTACTGTATTGGTTACAGGTGAGTCAGGCACGGGTAAGGAGCTTTTGGTGCGTGCATTACATGCAAATAGTGAAAGAGCTGCAAAACCATTTGTACCCATCAATTGTGGTGCTATTCCAAAAGAATTACTTGAATCAGAGTTATTTGGACATGAAAAAGGAGCCTTTACTCATGCCATACGCTCTCGCCCAGGTCGTTTTGAGCTTGGTGATGGTGGTACTGTATTTCTTGATGAAATTGGTGAAATGGACTTAAGCCTGCAAGTTAAAATCTTACGTGTTCTACAAGAAAAAGAAATTGAAAGAGTTGGTGGTTCTGGGATAAAAAAAGTAGATGTTCGTATTATTGCCGCCACAAATCGCGATTTAGAGCAAGAAGTTAATGCAGGTCGATTTAGAGAGGATTTATACTATAGGCTAAATGTTATCCCACTGCACTTGCCTCCTTTACGAGAACGTGGAGGTGATGTATTACTCTTAGTACGTCATTTTTTAAAAAGTTTTTGCAAAAAGAAAAAAAGACCACCGCTTGAATTAAGTTCGCTTACAGCACGCATTCTTGCGGCTTATCCATGGCCAGGTAATGTACGTGAACTTGAAAATTTTATGGAGCGACTTAGTATTTTAGTTGATGGTAATATTGTCGAGCTTGAAGACTTGCCACAAAAAATTATTGACGCTGTCGGCCCATTGGATGATTTGCCAGAAGTTGATGTAGCTATACAAAATAATGTAAGTACGGTTATTGATTGTGAGGAGCGCCAAGAAGTTGCTAGTGCTACTACTGAACATGCTGTGTTTACTCCTGTTGCTTCGCAAGGCTTTGTGTGGCCGAGTTTGCAAGACCTTGAAAAGTTTGATATGGGCCTCAAAGAATTCTTGGATAGCATTGAAGAACGCTTACTTGATGAAGCTTTGGAAAAATCGCAAGGGGTAAAAAACCATGCGGCAGAGCTTCTAAGGATTAAACGTACAACTCTTATAGAAAAATTAAAAAAGAAAGGAAATTGACTTTTAATTTAGTAGAAATTAAAAATTATAATTAACTTAAGGACAATTCAAAATCTTTATTTTTTGGAATGTTTATTGCATAATTTCATTATGATGTTAAAAAAAATCCTTGCCGATTGTCGGTTTCATATTACGGCATTTGTATTATTGTTTGTACTAATGCCAAGTATTAATAGCTTAGCCGCAACTTGGCAATGGCAAAGTACCGGTGCTAGCGAACGCATAACTATTAACTTGGATGAAAATCAAGCTCCATTTAAAGCGAAACGAGATGGTACTCATTCAGTTTTTATACCTATAAACGTACCCACACTAAGCTTAAATGGCTCTGGACCAGGTGTAGAAAATCTTACTGCTCAATTGGGTGTTAGTGCTGGTGGTATAAGTTTACAATTACAAAATTCGGCCTTTGGTTATTTTGTACGTCAACCTTCTCCAAAGCAAATTATTATTGATATTTTTTCAGATCCATTAGGTGCACGGTGGCAAGCAGATGGAAAACTTGCTCCTGCTGGTACCAAGGGTGTAACCGCAAAAGAAGCCAATATAACCCCCATCGAAGCTAAACAGCCACAAGTACAGCCAAGTACAGATAACCTACCTTCAAATCCTGCTTCACCAGCTATTGCACCTGCTGCTAGTATGCCACCTGAAAATGCACAGCAATCTAGCTCTTCGCCCAGTGAAACGCAAAGCATGCCAATGGATAATAGCATACTTCCAGCATCACAGCCTTTTTCTATGCCGCCAGAAGTGGCTCCTAAAGATAATGATCATGATGAACAAAGTACAACTCAATTACCATTGCAAGATGCCAATGGTAATTTAAGTAATGAAGATAGTGTTGAAACTCCAACTCCAAAGCAAGATTCTTCTATATCGTCGCCTATGGCAGCTGATGCAACATCAGACTTAGCTCAAGACAATGAAGCCCCACCTTTAAGATTAGTGGCAGCAGCAGATACTAATGCATTAAACGATACTGCTGGTGCAAAGCCTAGTACCTTAAACCAATCTTTAGAGCTTAGTATTGAACCTAGTTCCGGTTCTAATCAGGCTAGGGGTAGGGCTTTAGGTGCGCAAGAAGTGGTAGGGGGTATTAATAAAGGTGGTCCAGAAAGTTGGCCTGAAGATGCTGGTATTAATACATCACTACCTACTGGTTCTAGTGTTATACAGTCTGTAAATAAAGAAACTATCACAATGCAAGACTCTAATGTAGCACCTAGTGCTGAGGGGGTAAAGCCCACAGAGCAGAGTGCCACTGTGCCTGCGCAAGCACCTAATTCAAGTCCAACTCCTCAAGTTAACCCCGACATGGCCAGCCCCGATACTCTTAGTTCTGATACGCCTAGCCCCGATACGCCTAGTCCTGAAGGTGTGCGCCAAAGCGTTAATACAGAAGGTAGGCCAGAAATTACTACACCTGAAGAAGAGCCAAGGCCGGTAATATATATGGATGAAGAGGGTAATGTAGTAGAAAAGCCACCAGTACCTGAGGAATTGTTTGCACAGGCCGAAAAGCTTATTTTTGAATCAAAATATACTGAAGCTGTGCCCATATTAGAGCAATTAAGGGCCATGCCTAATCTTAGCCGTGAAATGCGCGAACAGGTTTTATATAATCTTAGTGATGCCTTGTTTACTATTTATGAAGGCAAGGCGCTGGAAGGTTTTGAGCCCATTAGTAATGCTACCAATGAGGCTATGAATGTTAATTTGCGCTCAACTCGAGTGCCTGATGCTTTATATCGTTTAGGGCTTATCAATCTAGGAGTGGGAAATTTTGCTGAAGCCGAAGGGTATTTTAAGGCTTTAAAGCGTCGCTATTCATATGATATTAATATTCCAGCAGCTTTTTATCAACTTGGTAAAGCCCAAATGGAAAAAGGACTTTATACTGAGGCAGAAAAGAATTTTCGTATGGTTATTAATGAATATCCAGATGCATCGGCCCTTGATGAGTCGACCACTTCCTTGGTTAAAGCTTTAGTAAAATTAAAAGATTTTCAAGAAGCCCAAGTATACGCTGACTTTGCTGCCAAACGTTGGGCAAGGTTTTATGTGGAAGATCCAGACTATCTTAATTATTTAGCAGAAATGGATTATGGGCTAGGAAATAAAGAAGGTGCCCTTGCTCGCTATTGGCTATTATACAACCTTGATCCCCAAAATGAGAGAAGTTCAACTGTACTTGCTAAAATTGGTGATTTATATTTTGAAACTGGACGGCCTAAGGCTGCATTAGAAACTTTTGCAGAAATTGAAGCACGCTTTCCAGATTCTGATGCCGCGGCTTTAGCTTATCTACGCCGTTCTGAACAGGGTATTTATGATAGTCCTATCAATATGGCGGCTATGTTTAATGTTTTTGAAAACCCAGGTTCCCCACTTCCTCAAGTTGCTTATAAAACATTACAAAAAAAGCGTCCAGATGATAAACGTAGTATTACCAGTCAGTTGAAATATGCTTTGTGGCAGTTATGGAATAAAGAATATACTGATGCCATGGGCAGTGCTGCTGACTTTATTGATTTGCATCCTGAACATCCTGATGTTGAGCTTGCCAAAGATACAATTATGCGCGGCTTTATGGCTGACTTAAAAAATTCCTTGGCTGAAGAAAACTATGGTCGAGTTTTGATTTTATGGAATGGTTTTCCGGTAGTGCGCGAGCGTTATGGACCTGTGGATGTCGAACTACGCAATGCTCTTGGACGTGGATTTTTGGAGCGCGGTGAAGATGAAAAAGCTATGGAAATGCTAGCTGAATTCTTAAAAACTCCTATGAATGATCGTTACAGTGAGCCAACTTTTGCTTTATACTTTAATAAATACTTAGAAAGTGGCAATTGGAATGCCATGTTAGACCTTGGAGAATTAGTCAAGGATTGGCAGATGACTCCGGTTATGCGAGGGCAACTTGACTATGCTATGGCCCTTTCTGCAGAAAATTTAGGTTTACGTGATAGAGCTCTTGTGCTCTGGAAACCTCTTTCTGAAAATAATAATTTGCAGCTTTATCAAAGAGCTTATGCTACCTATTTCTTAGCAAAGGATGCTGAGGAAAGACAGGATATTAGGGAAGCATACTCTTATAATTTGAAGACTTTGGAGCTTTTTGAGGCTTTACGCGAAGAGCGTTCGGATCGTGCAGACGCAGACCGCATTAAAGAAGCTATTAGTGCACTTATGGATATAACCGAAGTTTCTAATCGCATACCGGAAGCCCTTGAATGGGTTGAAAGGTATAATGAGTTTGCACCAGAAGGCTCACCTGAATATCCTGGTTTACGTTTTCGCGAAGCAAGGCTTTATCGTAAGCTTGGTAATAATGAACGAGCAAGACTGTTATTAGAAATTATAGTTAATGATTATGCCGATTCACCCTTTGCGACAGCGGCTAGTACCGAGCTTAGTACCTTTGAAATGTCCAGAGATCTGCAAAATTTCCTTCCAACTCAAGGTAGTTAGGTAATATTTTCCCAGACTAGAGCCACCCAATCTCCATCATTAACAACCCTTGCTTGACCCAAACCAGCAGCCATGTAAGCTTTGACTACATCATCAGCTTGTATGTTTAAGATACCGGAAAGCACCAAGCATCCACCCTTTGCCACTAATGGTACAATATCATTTGCTAAATCTTTAAGTGGTCCAGCTAAGATGTTGGCAAGCACTAAGTCAAAGCTTTGTTCTTTAGCTAACTCAACGCTACCAAGTTTTAAATCAATACCTTGCTTTTCTTGCTTGCTATAAGTAGGAATTTGGTTGAGTACAAGATTTTCTTTGGCATTTTCAATGGATGGTATTTCAATATCAACGCCTAAACCATATAAGCCACTTATACTACATGCAAGACTTAAAATACCTGAACCGGTACCAATATCAAGAAATTCCATTCCTTTACAAATGCATTCGCGCTCAAGTAGGTCAGAAATTACCTGTAAACAAAGGGCCGTGGTATTGTGGTGTCCAGTTCCAAAAGCAGACTTTGGCTCTATAATTATGGGTTTTCGTCCTTGAAAGTCAGTGCTATCTTTTAGCCAAGGAGGTATAACCATAAAGTGTTTGCCGCAAGATATGGGGGTAAAAAATTCTCTCCATGCTTCAGTCCAATCTTGTTCAATGATTTCATCTAGTTCAATTTGTGCATTGATTATGTATTCTTGAACAGCACTTACCAAACTATCTATAAACTCTTGGCTTTCATTGTGTATAGTAATCAGGGTTTCGCCAGTGGGTAGGCTTTCTTCTTCCCATCCAAAGCTAACATATAAGGCTAAAACACCCCAAAGTATTTCTACTTGGCTTTCCTCTACTTTAATCTTGCAGCGTATTAATTTTTTCATAAACAATGCCTAC
>CAYJLD010000015.1:27997-38207 GCA_964371195.1 uncultured Desulfovibrionaceae bacterium
TACAGTTTAAGCTTGACCTTGTCAAGAAATGCCTAGAAAAATGCTTGCATAGCTTGCCTAAAAAAGACAGTATGAGCTTTCTATTTTGACTTGAGAGATTTAATATGACTATGAGCCTTGATGATGTTTTAGGAAAAATCCAACAAAAATTTAGTGTAGATTTTGAAGCTTTAGATATAGATCAGGAAGCTATTTATGTACTTTCTATTAATAATATGCAGAAGCATTTGGATGGTTTAATTGCTAAAAAATCTATTCATAATCCTTTAAAAGACTTACCACTTTGGTCAAAAGTCTGGCCAGCATCCTTTGTGCTTGGGCGTTTTTTACGCAAATTTGAACCTGAAGGAAAATCACTACTTGAGCTTGGTGCAGGTTGTGGCATTACAAGTATTGTTGCCAGTCGTTATGGTTTTGCATCGGTGCAAATTACAGATATTGTAGATGATGCCTTATTATTTGCTAGAGCTAATGTTTTGAAGAACGGTTTAGAAAATATAGCCACTGTACGTAGGGTCGATATAAAGGATAGTCGTGCAAGTTTAAAGGAGTCGCGCTTTGACATTATTGCAGCTTCTGAAATCCTTTATCTTGAGGAATTACACCGACCTTTAATAAAGTGCATGCAAAGGCATCTTGCTAGGGATGGTAAGGCCGTACTTTGTACTGATATGGCACGCAAACGCCCGCGTTTTTTAAATCAGGCCAAGAAGCATTTTAATGTTATGGAGCAATTAATTGGGGTTAAATCTTCCAATGAAAACGGTGAAGAAGAACGCCGTGTGTTTGCTCTACATATATTGGAGCAAAAATGATTATTCTTAATCCTTGTCCTAAATCTTATAGTCATGAACTTGATAAAGCTATATCACCTCAAGATACAGTTAGTAACGTACTAGCAAAGCTTAAAGAAGTGCAGTTGGATATACTTGCAAATACCAAACGTATTGATGTGGGGCGGCTAGGTATTCCTGTATACCTTAGTGAATGTGGACAGCATGCTAAGCAAATTATGCCTACACGAAAACAAATGGGTAAGGGCGCAAGTCCTATACAAGCAGAAGCTTCGGCACTTATGGAATTGATGGAGCGCTTTTCATTCTTTAGTTTTTGGGATGAATTGCCCCATTGTGAGACCCTGACTTGGTCAGAAGCAAAACAACGCTTTGGAGCATCAATTATACCAATTGAGCATATAATACAGTCAGTTGAAGATGACATTAGTAAGGAAGGGGCAGAGCAAATTTTGGATTTATTGCCCTGGCAATTTTTTCCCTGTACTGATTTGTCTAATATGCGTGAAATTTGGGCGCCATTAAATTGGTTTAAGAAGTTGGGTGAGTTTAATGGCACTTCTGCTGGCAATACTGAAGAAGAATCCTTGTTACAAGGTTTAAGTGAATTAATTGAGCGGCATGTTTGCTGTATTATTGATAGAGAGCAGAGTATTTGTAAAACTATTACTCAGTCAAGCATAACGGATCCTGTTTTGCAAGAATTATTGGCAGCTTTTCACACTCAGGGTATTAATATTATATTGAAGGATTTTTCATTGAATATGCCCATACCCACAGTGGCGGCCATTGCATGGGATGAAAGCACCTTCCCTCATAAATCTGAAATTGTATTTACAGCCGGTACTGCAAGCACTCCAGCTAAGGCAGCCATTCGCGCCGTGACCGAAGTTGCTCAATTGGCGGGCGATTTTTGTACCTCGGCTTGTTATGAAGCTTCTGGCCTTAGTAAGTTTGAAAATTTGGCTGATATACAATGGTTACTTGATGGAGATAATATAGATTTAGCAAGCCTACCTCAAGTTGGTGCAGATGATATTTTATTGGAATTGCAAAGTGTGATTAAAGGTTTGCACGATTTAGCATATGCATCCTATGCTATTTCAACCATGCATCCTCTTCTAAAAGTTCATAGTCATTATAGTTTTGTGCCAGGGCTTGCCTTTAGAGAAAGAGATAAAAATCAAAGCTTAGGGCTTTTTGTTGGTCGTATTTTAGCTGAGGAAGCTAGTGTTCATGAGGCAGAAGCCGGCTTTACTGTATTGGAAAAATATTATCCTAATGCGCATTTTATACCATTTTTTAAGGGGATATTGGCTTTACGCCAAGAAGATTATAAAACAGCCCATAACTTTTTTGCTCTTGCTGAGCCTTTGCAGCCAGAAAATGATGCTCGTGGTCTTGCGGCCTTTTATGCAGCCTATAGTTTGAGCCTTGATGGTAATTGGCAAGATAGCGTGGAATTTTTAGATCGTGCCATAAATTATTGTAAAGATATGAAGGAATATTGGAATTTGCGTGGGGTAGCTTATTTTAAGCTAAAAGATTATACTAAGGCGGCGCATGATTTTGAAAATGTCTTGCACCTTGATAAGGGTTCTACTATGGACCTTGCTAATCTTGGGCTTTGTTATAAGTTCTTAGGCAATAGTGAAAAGGCCTGTCATTTTCTTGAACAGGCTTTACAAATTGACCCAAGTCTTGATTTTGCAAAAAAACATTTGGAAGAATTGAGAATGCTGACAAATTCAGCGCGACCAATAAATCAAGAGTAACGCGATTGATTTGCGTGTCATCAGTCTGAAGAACTTGGCTAATATAATTTTAACCTCAATGGGAGCATTATGAGTAACGAACCAGATAAAATAATTTACTCTATGATTAGGGTGTCTAAGCGACATGGTCAAAAAGAAGTATTAAAGGATATTTCTTTATCTTATTTTTATGGTGCTAAAATTGGTGTACTTGGACTAAATGGGGCTGGTAAGTCATCACTTTTACGCATTTTGGCTGGAGTAGATGAGGCTTTTGATGGTAAAACCGTTCTGGCACCTGGGCATAGCATTGGATATTTAGAGCAAGAACCATTAGTTAATGAGCAGCGTACTGTGCGTGAAGTGGTGGAAGAGGGTGTACAAGATCTTGTGGACATTGCCAAAGAATATGAAGCTGTCAATGCAAAGTTTGCCGAACCTATGGAACCTGAAGAAATGGACGCTCTTATTGAAAAGCAAGGCAAATTACAAGAGCTGATGGATGATAAAGGGATATGGGACTTGGATTCACGCCTTGAAATGGCCATGGATGCTTTGCGTTGTCCTGCTGGTGATACTTCCGTTGCTGTAATTTCTGGTGGTGAGCGTCGTCGTGTCGCCCTTTGTCGATTACTTTTGCAAAATCCTGATATATTATTACTTGATGAGCCAACCAACCACTTAGATGCTGAGTCTGTTGCATGGCTTGAGCGATTTTTATCTACCTTCCCAGGTACAGTTATAGCTGTAACTCACGATAGGTACTTTCTTGATAATGTGGCTGGTTGGATTTTAGAGCTTGACCGCGGACGTGGTATACCTTGGAAGGGTAATTATTCCTCTTGGCTTGAGCAAAAACAAAAGCGTCTTGCCCATGAAGAAAAATCTGAGGCCCAACGTCAAAAAACCTTACAACGTGAACTTGAATGGATTAATATGTCACCTAAGGGTAGGCATGCTAAAGGTAAGGCACGTATTAATGCTTATGAAGCTATGCTTTCACATGAAAGCGAAAAGCTTGCTCCGGACCTTGAAATATATATCCCACCAGGGCCACGCCTTGGTAAGAGTGTTATTGAAGCTAAAGGCTTAAAGAAAAGCCTTGGCGATAAGCTATTAGTTGAAGACTTAAATTGTATTATTCCTGCTGGAGCCATTGTGGGTATTATTGGTCCAAACGGTGCAGGTAAGACTACATTTTTTAATATGCTTGTGGGACAAGAAAAGCCTGATACTGGTGAGCTTAATATTGGTGATACAGTACAATTTGCATATGTGGACCAAGGCCGTGAGTCTTTAACTGCTGGTAAAACTGTTTATGAATTAATCAGTGATGGAGTTGAGACCATCAAGCTTGGTAGTCGCGAAATCAATGCTCGAGCATATTGTTCACGTTTTAATTTTCAAGGTCAAGACCAACAGAAGAAAGTAGATGTGCTTTCTGGTGGTGAGCGTAATCGTTTACATCTTGCACGTATGCTTAAGTCTGGGGCTAATGTTATTTTGCTTGACGAACCCACTAACGACATTGATGTTAATACTATGCGTGCCCTTGAAGATGCACTGGATAATTTTGCTGGCTGCGTATTAGTTATTAGCCACGATCGTTGGTTTTTAGATCGTATTGCCACACATATATTAGCTTTTGAGGGTGATTCTGGGGTGACATTTTTTGATGGAAATTACTCTGAATATGAGGCGCATCGCAAACAAGTATTGGGCAAGGATGCCGATACGCCCACAAGAATTAAATTTCGTAAACTTACTAGATAGGAGTGATTGTTATGTCTAATATTACTGAAGCCTTGTTTAAGGCTTGGAACTTTCGCCATGCATGTAAAAGCTTTGATGCTTCCGCAAAAATTTCAGATGAGGATTTTAATACTATTTTAGAAGCTGGGCGTCTTTCTCCATCGTCATTTGGTTTTGAACCTTGGCAATTCTTGGTTATACAAAATCCTGCTTTGCGCGAAGAAATAAAGACATTGGCTTGGGGTGCTCAAGGGCAACTACCTACTTGTAGCCATTTTCTTGTTATACTTGCACGTAAGCCAAAAACCATGGATCCAAGGGGTGAATATATTGTGCAAACCATCATGCGTGATACTCAGCATTTACCAGAAGATGCCATAGAGATGCGCACAAACTTCTTTGACAATTTTATTCATAATGATTTTGGATATTTGGGTAATGATAGGGCTAGGTTTGAATGGGCTGCTCGTCAATGCTATATTGCGCTTGGGAATATGCTAACTACTTCTGCCTTACTGGGATATGATTCTTGCCCTATTGAGGGATTTAAGAAGGAAGAGATGGAGCAACTTTTAGCAAGCAAAGACCTACTTGACCGCGAAGTTTTTGGCATTGCTTGTATGGCAGCATTTGGCAAACGCGTTGATGAGCCTCGTCCAAAAACACGTCGTACTCAAGAGCAAGTTATTAAATGGGTTAAGTAGTTTAAGTTATTAGGGGGTTTATATGGAAGGCTCAAGAGCTCAAAGTTTTGATATTAATAATGAAAAGTTAAGAAAATTGCAGGCTCAAGGTAGTTTTAAAAGCAATGGTTCTGTGCATGTTGATTATTTTGGTCACTCTTGTTTCAGAATTACAAGCCCCGGTGGTATTTCTGTTTTAATTGATCCATGGCGTAATGATGATGCATGGGGATGGTGGTTTCCCACTACATTTCCAGATGTTAAGGTAGACATTGCTCTTTCAACTCACGCTCACTTTGACCATGACGCCTTACATTTACCAAAGGCTCTAATTACAATAGAAAGGCTTATTGGTGAGTATAGCCTTGGAGATGTTAAAATCATAGGCCTTGGGGATAAACATTTAAGTCAAAGTGATGGTAAAACGCGCTGGACTGATATTCAATATGATATTGGCGAAGACTTTTCCCCACCCAATAATAAATTGCATATGGATAATAGTATTATTGTTGTTGAATGTGGAGGGCTTAGACTTGTACACTGGGGTGATAATCGTGTGCAGCCTGATCCATTTGTACATAATTACTTGCAAAACCATGATATTGATGTGTTGTTTATTCCTGTTGATGAAAGTGAACACATTATGAAATATGCTGATGCGGATAGAGTAATGCAAGATTATTCACCAGCTTTAACAATTCCTATGCATTACTATGTGAAAGGTGCAAATACTGTATTAAGCACTTTGCAACCAGCTGATATATGGGTGCAAAGTCATGATGATGTGCTTAATATTTCATCACATAGACTTAGTATATCTGAAAATCAATTTACAAGGGATGGCACTAAAATTGCCTTTTTTGGAAATAACTTTACTAGAGAGTAACACTGTTTATTAATAAAAACCTGTGTATGTTTTTAATAGATATGCACAGGTTTTTTATATTTTAAAACTTCTTAAAATCTTTTACTAATGCGTAATTGAAGCTCTTGGATAATCATTTTCTCATATTCAGGGGCAAGCTCAAGCTCCGCATTCCATTCTTCACGTAAAATGCGTTCAAGCTCTTGTGTTTCTTCCCATATATCAAGTAGTTCTTCGTCAGCTAAGGATTTGAGGCGAGATGAGAAGGGCATATCTTCAATAAAAACTGTCTTTGAGGCCATTATTTCACCGTTTGGGGATTTTTGTATTATCACTAAACACTTGAGCTGTTTTTTCTAAATATATATGACTTAAACATATATCATTTAGTACAGCTCTTGATAATGTCAGTGGGGATATATAGCCTTTTTCCCAGTCACTTGTAAAGAAGATGCTTTGATTTAAAATTTCGATGTGGCTAACAAAAGCTCGTAAGTCTTGGGTTCTTGGGCCTTTTTTAGTTTGTCTAGTCCAAAAAAATTCTTTTTTGGCGGCAAACTCCTGCCAAAGTTGTATGAATTGATTTTGATTTTCTATTGGACCTACATAGTGTAGACAAAATTCTTCACTTATGGCTTGCCTAGTTCTTTCACCCTTACTAACATGCACCACATCGATAATTTCCATTCCTTGAGGCATGTGTTTATTAAGTGCATTCATAACTTTTTGTGGTGATATATATTCACGCAAGGTAATGGCAAACCACTCTGCTTTGCTTGCTACACCAACAGGTAAAGCACGCCCAAAGGAGAGTAAGGGTAAGGGGTGAAAACCTTGTGAAAATGTCATAGGTATCTTAGCTCGTCTTAAACAGCGTTCTAATATGGCTTGTAGTTCTAACTGGCTAAGGAAACTAGATTTTTCTTCACGTGTATGCCAAATTCTATATTCAACTGCTTTAATGGCAAGCTCAGGTGCAATACTTGGAGGCTTGGACTTACCTTGGCTTGGTACAGGTCGTAAAAGTTTACCCTCAGCATCATATTTTGGACTATGAGCTTCTTGATCACGTTGAGGTAAATTAACTATATTAGTGATTTCTTGATATTCATCACTTGTATTGCTTTGACTTGGCCTAAGAGTTGATTGATGGGCCTTGGTGTCACAAACCCCGCAAGCTTGGCAAGCCTTATAGCGACAGTCAGGGGTAATTTTTTCCGCCAAGGCGCGTTTAAGTTCACGCAGAAGGTATTCTTTACTGACTCCAGCTTCTAAATGGTCCCATGGTAGAGATTGTTTAGGGTCGCGTTGGCCTATATATTCATGGGCATTAAGGCCGCATTCGTGCATGGCCTCAGTCCAAGGTGTAAGCGAAAAGCCTTCAACCCAAGATGCAAAAATACCACCCTTTTCATAGGCCTTTTCCACTACTTGGGCTAGGCGACGGTCTCCGCGTGATAAAATGCCTTCCAAATGGCTCATTTGTGGTTCGTGCCAGCGCATTTTCAAACATTTTTGGCTTTTGAAAGCGTCGCGCAAATAGTTAATTCGGGCTTGCATTTCTTCAAGGTTAATTTGTGCTTCCCATTGGAATGGAGTAAATGGCTTTGGTACAAAGGGGGATATGGCTGCAGTTACTTGTAAGCGCGGCGCACCACGCCCCGCAGCATCGCGTACCTTACAGCATATATCCACAATGGCATCAAGGTCAGCATAATTTTCAGTGGGTAGGCCAATCATGAAGTAAAGTTTTACTTGTTGCCAACCATTTTCAATGAGTTTTTGTACATGCAGGATTAGTTCTTCTTCACTAACACCTTTATTTATCACATCACGAAGACGCTGGCTCCCAGCTTCTGGGGCAAGTGTTGCACCTGTGCGTCTAATACCAGCAACGCGTTGCATAATGCTATCGTCAATGGAACCAACACGTAAGGAAGGTAGAGATACAGAAATTTGTTCTTTAGCACAACGATCCATTGTGCTCATAAAAAGATGCTTAAGGGCAGAAAAATCACCTGTGCTAAGTGATAGATAGGATACTTCATCAAAGCCAGTATCATTTAAACATCTTTGGAGTAAGTCTTGAAGGTTATTAATAGATCGTTCACGCACCGGCCTATAAATTATACCGGCATGGCAAAAGCGACAACCCCTTGTACAGCCACGTGCAATTTCCAAGGCTAAGCGATTATGCACTGCTCCAATGGGTACCACTTGTTTTACAGGATATGCAGCTTCATTTAAATCATTAACAATGCATCTTGTGGCCTTTTGGTAATCGTCAAATTTTGCTTGGAGCTTACCATCTTTTTCTTCAAAAAGTGAAGGCACATACACACCTTGAATATGGCGTACATCTTCTAAAAACTTGCTACGCTTACCATGCTTAGCCCTTGCTTTTATTAAGGCTTTAGCTATATGTACAAGGCATTCTTCACCTTCACCAAGGACCATAATATCCACAAATGGAGCAAGTGGTTCAGCACTAAGAGTTGCACCGCCTCCTACTATGATTATGGGGTAAGCATGTAAATCATCTCCGCGATTTTCAGCTCTTAAGGGTATGTGTGCCAAGTCTAACATGTAGAGAATATTAGTATAGGCTAGCTCATGTGTCATGGAAAAGCCTATGGCATGCATTTCACCTAAAGGTGTGTCAGATTCTAAAGTGCAAAGTGGTTTTGAGTTTTGACGTAATATTTCAGCTGTTTCTCTACATGGTGCCATAACTCGTTCTGCCCACCATTTACTGTGGTCATTGATAATGGCATAGAGAATTTTTTGCCCAAGATAGGACATGCCCACTTCATAGGTATCGGGGAAGGCTAGGGCCATACGTAAATCACATTCTTGAGGATTTTTGTGTACGGCACCTTCCTCAATACCAATGTAGCGGCTTGGTCTTGGAAGTATAGATAAAAATTCGCGCATAAATCAAATATTAAGCTTTATATGACTTAATATTTTTAATTAAATTATTTAATTATTTTACTTGCATCAGCGTTTGGGTTTGCACCAAATTGCAATTTGCCCATTCCACCGCTAACGGTTAAATTAGTAGCAGTTTCTAAATATTTATCTTGTAACTCTACAGGTGTATCTTTGTAGCGATAGATGAAATTTTTGCTCTCTATGCTGCCGCAAAAGGTATTTTCAAAAGGATAGCCATAGGGCAAGATAAGCATTTGTACTCCACCTTGCTGCATGGGAACTGATTGTAGAGTTGCAACATCGTTAACTGTGTCACTTTTTTCATCATATTTACCAATTACAATTTCACCAGTTACTAACTTAAATAAACGAACGTCATATGCCATGATAATCTCCTTTGCACTGTTGGTAGACGCTGGGGCTTATATTGTCAAGGAAAAAGGGATGAATTATGTTTTTGAGCTGGATTTCAAAATTTACAAATCTTGATATTAGGTGTATGTATAGCTGTTTCTAAGCTTTTAGATTATATTTTATGTACTTTACATCAAAACACGTGAAAGAAGTCTTAGTATAAATTTTGGAGATTTAATATGCCAGCCTATGCAGCATTACAAGTAGCCTTTGGATATGAGTTTAACAATATAGAATTATTACAGCGCGCACTTACGCATAGTTCATGGGCGAATGAAAATAAATCACTTTTGCCACATAATGAAAGGCAGGAGTTTTTGGGTGATGCTGTACTTGAGGTATGTGTATCTTGGGAGCTTTTTAGTCGTTTTCCTCATGCAAGAGAAGGGCATTTAACTAAACTGCGTTCAAGCCTTGTTAGCACCAAAACCTTAGCTGAACTTGCACGTGAGCTAGGAGTTGACCAAGACTTAAACCTTGGTCGTGGTGAAGAAAGCCAAGGCGGTCGCAAGCGTGACAGTGTGCTTAGTGACGCCCTTGAGGCTGTGCTTGGGGCCATCTTTGAGGATGGCGGTTATGAGTCCGTGCATAAAGTAATAGTTCACATTTTTGGGTCGCGGTGGCCTCTTGATTTGGAACATAGTCAGGAAAAGGACTACAAAACCAAACTACAAGAAACAACGCAACGCTTGCACAAAGATCGTCCAATCTATGTGCTACAAGGTAGCCATGGTCCGGAGCATGCTAAATGCTTTGAAGTGCGCTTAACATTGCCAAACGGACAGGAATTTTTTGCCAGTGGTCCAAGTCTTAAGCGCGCTGAACAAGAAGCTGCACGCATGGCCTTGGAAACTTGCTCTCCAAACCTTTAGTGACATGGATAAATTTTCCGTCTTAATCCATTATCGCAAAGGCGAAGAAAGCTATTGTGCACCAATATTGTCTGCCTTTAGGCTGATTTTGCCAGACCGGCCCGGAGGGATGGTGCTCCCTCCGAGCCTCCCGTCTTTGGTC
>CAYJLD010000016.1:0-37550 GCA_964371195.1 uncultured Desulfovibrionaceae bacterium
AAAGTTCAGGAATGCGCCAATATTTACGCCAACTTAAACCATCTTGCTTTGAAGATATTATTGCTATGCTTGCTCTTTATAGACCAGGTCCACTAGGCTCTGGTATGGTTGAAGAGTTTATTAAAAGAAAACATGGAATTGTTGACGTTGAATATCCCTTAGACATACTTGAAGAATGCTTAAAAGACACCTATGGAGTTATTGTTTATCAAGAGCAAGTTATGCAAATTGCTCAAATTGTAGCAAAATATACTCTTGGAGGAGCTGATCTTTTACGTCGTGCCATGGGAAAGAAAAATGCCGATGCCATGGCCCAAGAACGCTCTAGTTTTGTAAACGGAGCAAAAGACAATGAAATTGCCGAAGATAAGGCCCATGAAATTTTTAATTTAATGGAAAAATTTGCTGAATATGGATTTAACAAATCACACTCAGCAGCATATGCACTTATTTCATATCATACCGCATATTTGAAGGTGCACTTCAAAGTAGAATTTATGGCTGCTCTACTTACTTCAGAAATGGGCAATCAAGACAAGTTACTTAAATATGTAGCCGCTTGTAAAGATATGAATATTGATGTTTTGCAGCCTTCTGTTAATGAAAGTTTGCGTGCATTTTCTGCCAGTGCTAATGCAGTTATTTTTGGTCTTGGGGGCATAAAAAATGTTGGCGATGAAGCCATTAGAGAAATTGTAGAGGCCCGTTTACAAGATGGTCCATATGCATCTTTATTTGATTTAGCTTGTAGGGTAAATCTACGTAAAGTTACCAAACGCGTTTTAGAATCTTTAATTAAAGGTGGGGCTTGTGATTGCTTTGGTGTAACGCGTGCTGCTATGCTTGCATGTATTGATTTAGTTGTGACAAGGGCCCAAAAAAAGGCCAAGGAAAAGTCCTCTAATCAAATATCACTCTTAGCCATGGCCCCTCAAGAAAAAGAACATAAAGGTTCTGGTATTGGTCTTGAGTGTAAAGAAGCTCACACCGTGGAGATGGACGAAGACCTTAAATTACGAGGTGAAAAAGAAGCCCTTGGATTTTTTCTAACTAGTCACCCTCTTCTACCATTTCGCAAAGAAATTAAACGCTTAAACTTAAATTATTTAGAAGATGCTCACGATAGCCTTTCCGGCAGTGAATTACGCCTTGCTGTACTAGTAACTTCTTATAAAGAAGTTCTAACTAAGAAAAAAATGGAGCGCATGGCTTTTGTAAGTATTGAAGATTTAACCGGTCATGCAGAAGTTACTTTTTTCCCTAGTGTTTACGCTGAGTGTATGGAACTTATAAAATCAGAGGTACCATTGCTTTTAGAAGCAAAGCTAGATACTCGTGATACAGAATTCAATAATTCGGACGATGCAGATGCAGATGAGGCGCCACGCGAAATTAAATTATTAGGCCAGAGGGTTATGCGCTTAGATGAAGCTTGCACCAAGAATAAGCAGCCACTACGCATTAACATTCCAGCCACTATGCTTGACAAAGATAGCATGCTGGCCCTTAGTAGCATCTTAATAAAACATAATGGAGATGTGCCAACAGAAGCTCAGTTAGCACTTGATGGGTATTATTGTTTATTGCAACTTGGACCAAAATTTAAAGTTACACCTAGTCCAGCTTTAGATGCTGATTTATCCCAATGGTCAAAAGGGCAATTAACGCCTTAACGAAAGAGTTAGTATTTGCATATAATGAGGTTAGGCTGATATGAAAAAAAAGATTTGGCAATTAAAGATACGTTCAGAATTTTGTGCAGGTCATGCTTTACGTAATTATGAAGGTAAGTGTGAAAAACTACATGGACATAATTTTGAAGTTGAAGTTAAAGTTCAAGGAAGTAAGCTAGATAACAATATAGAATATTTAATAGATTTCAAAATTCTTAAAGCAAAACTTAAAGACATATTAAATGAATTAGACCACTGCATCTTAAATGAAACAAAGCCATTTGATAGTATAAATCCCACCTCTGAAAACCTAGCTCAATATATTTATCATCAAATGGAACAAGCCTTACAAGATTACGATGTTCATATGCATAGTGTTACTGTAGCAGAAAAAAGTGCTCAATCTGCTACCTATTTTGAGGAATAAATAACATCATTAAACAACTTTTTGTGAAAAAATAAACCTAATTGTATTGCAATTAAGCCTAAAATTATTTGCATAAATGTATTGCAAAGCAATAACCACCAATCTTTGCTTTGAATAAATAAATATGCTTCAAAAATATAACTAGAAAATGTTGTAAATGAGGCCATAAAGCCTGTTAAAAATATTCTTCTATACTTTGTAAAATTCCATAAAAGCCCAAAGCCAAAACAACCTATTATATTTACACAAAAAACACCCCAAAGCTCTGCAAACTCAGCGTAGTACACAAAAAACTCTAAAAAGAAATATCGTGACCACGCTCCAAGAGCGCATGCTAAACCAAATATGAGTACAGAACTAACTTTTTGCATAAATTAAATATTGTAATATATTATACTATTGTTAAAGTTTTTTACAAAACATTTTTTAATGTAAATTTACCTTATTGTAAAACATTAAAAATCTAGATTACTCTTGCTTTATTATTGACAATTGTCTTCTGAATGATTAAAAATGACTTTGCATTTTATGTTTTTTATTTTTTTGTGTTATTTTATTTATTTTTGCAATTTTTGATACTAACTTCACAGCAAATTTAAAATAGAGGTATTATGCAGTTACAACTTTGGGGCGTTCGCGGATCAACTGCAAGTAGCTGTGTTACTTCAGCTCGTTACGGTTGCAATACTTCATGCTATAGTGTGGACGCACCATTATCACCACATATAATCCTTGATGCAGGTTCTGGACTTCGCAAATTTGGTACTGTCATAAAAGATAGCACTAAGCCTAAAGAATGCACAATTTTTCTAAGTCACAATCATTGGGATCATGTATCAGGCATGCCTTTTTTTGTTCCGCTATACAGCCCTAAATGGACCATAAATATTTATGCCCCAGAATCCATTGGTGGTATTGGACCAGACGCCTTTATAAAAAGTTTATTTTCCTCTACATTCTTTCCTGTAAGCTGGGAACAACTTCCAAGTATTAGAAATATTTTCTCCATTAAGGATGAACAAAAAATTAATATAAGTGGCGGAGTTACCGTATCTGCCCACTCCACTAACCATGGTGGTGATGAAATTAATGGCCTTTACTCTTGCGCATATCGCATAGAGTATGCTGGCAAGACTTTCTTTTATAGCGGAGATCACGAACTAGGTCTGTACCCTGAAAACTTAGACCGTGAAAGCTCATTTTTTAAAGGTATGCGTGGGGCTGATATAGCTATTTTAGACTCACAATATACTTTGGAAAGTTATCCTAAGCATCAAGGTTGGGGGCATTCTGCCATTGAACAATGGGTTCCAATAGTTAAAGAACTTGGCGTTAAAGTTTTTGTGCCTACCCATTATGACCCAAGTTATGACGATGATTTTGTGGATCATGTGCATGCTAAGTTAGTTCAAGATAATCCAGAATTAGCAGACTCATTAATTATGGGTTACGAGGGATTAGAACTTGATTGTAACTTTAACACAGAAGATAACTGTAAATGCGCTCCTTGTATTGCAGATAGTGTTGATACAAAATTTGCCTCAGAATTACTTGAAATACCAGATATGAGTTCTGTTTTAGATCAGCTACTATTGCGTGCAAGGCGCATCTCACGAGCTGATGCTGGAACTATTTATTTAGTTGAAGATGACAAACTAGTTTTTTCTTACTCACACAATGACAGCTTATTTACAAGGTCTCAATCAGCGCGCCAGCAATATATTAATGCAAGGCTACCCATAACACCTGCATCCATTGCTGGTTATGTAGCAAGTAAGCGTAAAATATTAAATATAGCTGATGTGCGTAATCTACCCCACAATGCGCCTTATTCTTTTAATGATTCATTTGATAATGCCACTGGTTACCGCACAGTATCCATATGTGCTTTACCCATTTTTTCATCGCGGGGTAAATTACTTGGAGTTATGCAAGTAATTAACTCCATGAAGGACGATAAAGCCATACCATTTAGTTTGGCAACTGAATCAACCTTACGCAAACTTTGCTTTGTAGGCGCCCAAGGCATTGAACAAGCCATCGCTACACGCGATATGCTTTTACGTCTTTTAGAAACAACCCGTATGCGCGACCCTACAGAAACAGGTCCCCATGTATTTCGTGTAGGTGCTATGGCGGCAGAGTTGTATCATCATTGGGCTGAAAAGCGTGGTGTTGACATGGTAGAAATCGCTGACACAAAGGCACATCTGCGCCTTGCGTCCATGCTACACGACGTTGGTAAAGTTGGCATTTCAGACCAAATACTAAAAAAACCAGGTGCTTTTACTCCTGAAGAGCGTGCAATAATGCAAAAGCATTGTGCCATTGGAGCATCTATTTTTAAGGATGTGACTAACCCTCTTGATAGGCTTGCTTCAAGTATTGCCTTGCATCACCATCAACGCTGGGATGGCAAGGGTTATTGCGGTACTGATGATGTGCCCATTTTATCGGGAGAGGATATACCCTTTGAAGCTAGAATTACATCAATTGTAGATGTTTTTGATGCACTGCTTTCACCACGTTGCTATAAAGGGCCAATCCCTTTAGATAAAACATTAGAAATCATTAAGAATGATTCTGGTACTGCTTTTGACCCTCAAATGGTGGAAGATTTTTTAGAAATATTGGATACAATGCTAGCAATTCAAGAAAAATACCAGGAAGAACACATTACCAAGTAACTTATTAAATTATATAATATTAATAATTATTTTATGCTCTTTTTACAAGTATTATTGTAAAAATACTATTTTTGATAATCAGCATACTTAACTTCGCCTTAAGTGTGCTGAAATTGTTTTTTAAAAAACTTTACAACTTCATGAAATCATAATATAACTACCTAGTTGTACTTTTTGATTTTATTTTATAGCGTTAAAAAAGGAAAAGCCAAATGAAAAACAATAGATTTCTATATATTACATCCATCTGCATCTTCACTATTTGTATTTATTTTCCATCGATTGCTTTTTCTAATCCAACAACGTTGCAAGATACATTACGCTTTGCCTTTGCCTATGCCCCTAATATTAAAGCCGCTCAAGAATCAAGGCAACAATCCGTTCACAATATACGAGCTGCCGAAGCTGGTTATTATCCAACCATTGGCATATGGGCTGGAGTTGGTGTTGAGGTTAATAACAACATTAACACTCGCGCCCTTGATACCTATCGTGACGCAGAAAGCACTATGAATATGGGTTTACAGCTTAGCCAAACTATTTGGCAGGGTGGCAATACCTCAGCCAATGTACGTATGCGTAACGAAGAGCTAAACTATCGCGCTTGGCAACTTATGGATAGTGCTAATTCTTTAGCTTATTCTGCCATTAGTGCGCATGCTGATGTTATACGCCGGCGCATCTTAGTTGACTTAGCTAAGGGTAATGTAAAAGAAAACAAAAGAATTCTTGGCATGTTACATATTCGTTTTCAGCAAGGCTTATCAAGCCAAGGTGATGTTGATTTAGCACAAGGGCGCCTAAAGCGTGCAGAAGCAACCCTTAGCCTCTATCAGCAAGCCATGGAAAGCGCATTTGCAGCCTACACTAAGGTTACAGGGCAACCTGTTCCTAAAGACCTTACCCCAGTTAGTATGCCAAAACGTGTCTTTAGCAATGTGGATGAAGCAAGAAATACCAGCGTTGATAAAAATATTCGCATACAAACAGACCTTGCAGCCATACGTAATGCTTTGGCTGAAAAGGACGTTGCCAGTTCAAACTTTGCTCCACGTCTTAGCATTGATGCAGGACCATCCATTACCGATGACTCCAATGATGGTGATACAAGCCAAATTACTTGGTCGGCCATGTTAAATATGCGCTGGGACATTTATAGTGGCGGAAGAGATGTTGCTACTGTAAAAAGTATTGCTGCAAGAGTTAGACAGCTACGTCAAAACTTACATGAAACTATGGATTTAATTAATCAAGAATTGTTAGTCACTTTTTCTCTTACCGAGCGCTCTTTTGAACAAAGTAAGCTGTATGATCAATCAGCCCAATCAGCGCTTAAAGCTAAAACAAATTATATAACTCAGTTTGAAGTAGGTCAAAAAGATTTGCTATCTATACTTGATGCTGAAGGTGAGTTTTTCTTTAGTGCTACAGAACGTGAAGTTCGCTCTGTTGATGCATTACTTGGTCAATATCGTCTATTAGCTTTGACTGGTGAATTACTATCTGAGCTTGGCATTAATACTAATGAACTTATGGTCGATACAACAAAAAACGCATCTAATAAATCCCCGCTGTGGAGTTTTTCACCAAGTACACTTGATACTGAAGAAGCTCTACAAGGTACAACACTTACTACAAAATAATGAAACAAGCACATTCTTGGTTTTGGGAGGTATTAAGACGATACACTCCCTTGTATGGTCATGTTCTAGTAGCATCCTTAGTAGTTAATTTACTTAGCCTATCTATGCCGCTATTTGTTATGAATGTTTATGATCGCATTGTACCTAACAATGCTTTTGAAAGTCTTTGGGTTTTAGCTATAGGCATGGGCATAGCAGCTTGCCTTGACTTTACCCTACGCGTTGCCAGGACTCACTTTGTTGATGCTGCAGGGCGTAATGCTGACATAAGGTTGCAGGGTATGTTTATGCAAAGCCTTATGGATACAAGATTAGACGCACTTTACGCCCAAAAAGAAACCAACTCCGTAGGTGCCATTGTGGCACGTGTTCGTGAACTTGAATATGTGCGTGATTTTTTAGGATCTTCCACTATTCTTGCCTTAACTGACTTGCCATTTATTTTATTATTTATCCTACTTATGTTTTATATTGGTGGTACGATTGGTGTTATTCCTCTTATAGCAATTCCCATACTACTTGCCTTTGCCATAGGCATACAAAAAAATATTGAGCGAAACTCCACAGTACAAATGCATACCAATGCTCAAAAGCAATCTTTTTTAACTGAGGTTGTTAGCAGTCTTGAGACAATACGCGTAACTCGTATGGAAAAAACCATTGCCAAACATTGGGACCTAAACGTTGCTAAAAGTGCAGATGCAACTATCCATTCACGCTTTCATGCAAGCCTTAACTCATATAGCATGGTACTATTTAATATGTTTTTAAGTGTAGGGTTGGTTATTCTTGGGGTATATCGCATCTCAGAAGGACTCATGACCACAGGTGCGCTTATTGCTTGTGTTATTTTATTTGGTCGCTGTGCAAGCCCTATCAATGCTCTTATTAATATTTTAGCAAACTTACAAAAAACACGTATGGCTTTAAATCAATTGGATATGCTTTTAAACATGCCCTCTGAAAATCCAAAAGAGCTTGACCAAGTCATGCCAGAACATTCCCTTGCAGTGCCCATTATTTTTGAGCGTGCAACTTTTTGCTACCCAGGCAAGGAAGTTCAAACTACAGCCTTAAAAGAAATTTCCATGACCTTGCCTCCAGGGGCTAAGGTAGGTTTTTTAGGTGCTTCTGGTTCTGGAAAATCAACATTAGCACGGCTTTGTGCTGGCCTATATACACCAACAGAAGGACGAGTATTATTAGGTCCACTTGATATGCGCAATGTCCCACTGCGTCCATACCGCAATAAGTTAGGTTTTTTACCTCAAGAAATTCGTATTTTCCGCGGCACATTGCGACATAATATTGTTATGGCTTGGCCACATGACGAACCTTGTGATGAAGAAAGCGTTTTAAAGGCTGCAACTCTGGCTGGGGTCATGGATTTTGCCTCCGACCATCCCTTGGGCTTAGACATGCCCATTGGCGAAAATGGAACTGGTCTATCTGGTGGGCAAGCTCAAAGTGTTGCTTTAGCTCGTGCTTTACTTGGCGACCCACACACAATTATTCTTGATGAGCCATCTGCACAAATGGACATTGCCTCTGAAATGCGTTTAGTTACAAGATTAAAACCTTATTTGCAGAATAAAACGGTTATTATCTTTACACATAAGATTACAATGCTTAATTTAGTTGATAGGGTTGTATCGCTAAAGAAGGGTTCTGTGCATTGGGAAGCTTCAACTGCTGATGCAATTAAACAATTACAAGAGCATCATAAAAGCCTTGCCCAAAAGTCCATGGTAAAAACTGGGACACAAACTGGGACACAAACAGGAAGTCATGGAAAAGCTTAAAGAATTATTTAACTCTCTCAAAAGTAAACTGCCCCTCAGGTTTGAACCAAAAGGCCATGATAGAAATGTGTCTAAAAATTCCGTGCGCTTAGTGTGGCTTAGTGCTGGTAGTATTTTGGCCTTACTTATTTGGGCAGGCTTGGCAGAAATTGATAAAACTGCTCGTGGTATTGGTCAAGTTGTACCATCGCAAAGGGTTCAACTTATACAAAATCTTGAGGGTGGTATCATTCAAGAAGTCCCTGTGCGTGAAGGACAAATTATTGAAAAAGATACTGTTGTCATGCGCATTGATAATGAAAGCGCTGGCAGTGAATACCGTGAAGCCTTGGTGCGTATTTTAGAGCACGAAGCAGCCATCGCTCGTCTAGAGGCTCTTATTGCAGACAGAGAAGTAGAATATCCTCCATCGGTATTAGCTGAGCCTGAGCTTGTAAATCGTCAAAACGCTTTACTTAGAGCAGACCGTACCCAGCGCAATGCTGAATTGGATGTTTTATCCTTGCAGTTAGAAGCTCGTCAGCGCGAATTAGCAGAAAAAAAAGAAATTAAAACACAATCCCTTGCAAGCTTAGCCCTAATGCAAAGGCAAGTAGACCTTGCATTACCTGCCTTTAAAACCAAGGCTTATTCTGAATTACAATTCCTTGATTTACAGCAAAGATTACAAAGTATTAAATCAGAATTAGCAGCTCTTGAGCACTCTATACCGCGCACTGCAGCAGAGACTAAAGAGGCCGAAGAGCGTTTGCGTTTACGTAAAGCTGAGATTGAGTCAGAATATCAAGCAGAGCTAAATGAAATACAAATTAAATTACTTTCATTACGCGAACTTATAACAGCTGGAGATGATAAAGTACGCCGCACCGAAATGCGCTCACCAGTGCGTGGAATAATTAAAGCCATATATGCAAGTACAGTAGGGGGCGTAGTCGCACCTGGAGCAACAGTTATGGAAATTGTACCCCTTGGTGATTCACTTATCATTGAAGCTAAATTTAGCCCAGCTGACATAGCCTTTCTTTATCCTGGTCAAGAGTCTGTGGTACGCCTTACGGCCTATGACTTTTCTATTTATGGAGGCCTTACAGCCAAGGTTGAAACCATTAGTGCTGATACTCTTGCCAACGAACAAGGTGATACATTCTATAAGGTTAAGGTTAGGACAACCACTGCACACTTAGAGCATGCCGGAGAAAATCTACCCATTATTGTTGGTATGATGGCAGAGGTTGATATCTTAACTGGTAAGCAAACTATATTAAATTATCTCTTAAAACCATTACTTAAAGCCCAACAGCGAGCCCTTAGGGAGAGATAGTGGCCAAAAAAGAACGCTCATTTCGTGTTCTGCGAGAAAATTTAACCCGCTTCATAATGGGTATAGTAATATGCATCGTTATGATTATACTCTATATTTGGCAGCCCACCATACTTCAACAGGCTGATAGACAAATATATGATACATTTCTTCGTAAAAACGGTGGTGGTACCCCCTCACCCACTCCGGCCCTACTTGACCTTGATGAAAAAAGTCTTGAGGAATTTGGTCAATGGCCATGGCCAAGGCACTTAGTTGCTAAACTTGTAGCAACTTTAACAGAATATGGTGCTGCTGCCATTGGGCTAGACATAATCTTAGCAGAGCCAGACAATTCATCTGTTATAAATTTACAAAAATCCTTTGAAAAACATTTCAATATAAAAATCCCACTAGAAAATATACCCCAAAACCTGCATGACAATGATTTAATTCTAGCTAGCATCATTTCTCAAACCCCTAGCGTTTTAGGTGTTTATACACGTTTTACTGGTGAAAAAATTGCCTTGCCTAAAAATTTACCACGTAATGAGGGAATTGTTGATCGCGTCACGCCAAATGGTATTTCACCGCGCACACATCTATTACAAGGCAGAGGGGTTACCTTGCCATTGCCTGCACTTAGGGCCGTAGCTCCTATTGGTAGTCTTAATGTTGCACCAGATCCAGATGGTATTATTCGCTCTGTACCACTCATAGCTCAACTTGAAGATCGTATTATTATTTCACTTTCATTGCGATCACTTATGCGTGGGCTAGGGCTTAATACTGTAATGCTTGTGGGTGGTCCAGATGGACTTGAGAGCATTAAGGTTGGTAAATACACCATACCAGTCACACCTGATGGGCGCTTTATTGTGCCTTTTCGTGGACCTCGCGGATATTACCCTACTTTTCGCGCTGCCGATGTGTTGAATAAAAAAGTTAAACCTGAAGATATTGCTGGGCGAGTATTTATTGTTGGCACATCAGCGCCAGGCTTATTAGATATTCGAGCAACACCATTTGACTCGGTATATCCTGGTGCTGAGGTTCATACAACTGTAATTGATGCTATACTTAGTAATAGATCTATTAAAATGCCACCTTGGATACCTGGGGCACAAATTTCTGCTACTGCCTTGGTGGGTATAGTTAGCACCATTGTTTTTAGCTTAGCACCTGCCATTATATACCTACCCATATTAATAGTTTTAATGTTAAGTCCCATTGGAGCTAGCTGGAGTATTTTTCAAACTGGTATATATATTTCACCACTCTATACTAATCTAACTGTAGCTGCTTTGGCTTTATCACTTTTAGCAGTGCGCTTTTGGCAAGAAGCACGTCAAAAACGCACCCTACGTAATGCTTTTAGTCGCTACATTGCACCAGATATGGTGGCACGTATTGTTGAAAGAGGCGAAGCCGTACTTGCCGGTGAAGAAAGAACTGTAACCCTTATGTTTACAGATATTCGTGGCTTTACTACCATGTCTGAGGGTTTAACCCCAGATCAAGTAGTGGGAGCACTAAACCGTTATTTCACCCCCATGACAGCCATCATTCGCGGTAGTCATGGTACTGTAGATAAATTCATTGGTGATTCAATTATGGCTTTTTGGAATGCACCTTTGGATGTGCCTCAGCATGAATTACACGCCATCAAAAGTGCTATGCAAATGCAAGTGGCTCTAACAGAATTAAACATACAGCTGCAAGAAGACCTTGGCATTAGTATTCGCATGGGGGCTGGTGTACATACAGGTAAGGTATATGTTGGTAACATGGGTAGTGCAGAATTATTAGATTATACATGCATTGGCGACACCGTAAACTTAACTTCACGCCTTGAAGGTATGTGCCCAGTTTATGGAGTTGGAGTTATAACCAGTGCTGAAACTGCGCGCTTATGCCATGCTTTCACCGAGGGCGAAAATGCATTGTCAGCAGAAGAAGTGCCCTTCTTCCTAGCTCTTGACGCCATACGCGTTAAAGGAAAATCTGAACCGGTGGAAATATGCACACCCATTTGGCATGATGAAAAAGTAGCTCGTCAGCAAGAAATTAATAACTTCATAACAGCACGTGAATGTTATAAAAATGCTGAATTTAATAAATCGTTAGAAATTTTTCAGCACTTATATAATGAATTTCCTAGCTCTGTTCTTTATAAGCTTTATATGCAACGTACAAAAGAGTTGGCCCAAAACCCACCAGGTAATTGGGAAGGGGTTTGGACCTTTACTAAAAAATAGTAATTTTTAGGGTAAAAACCTTTTACTTAATGCTGAAAAACACATTTTATACGCTCTCCGGCAAGGCATTGCCTCCAAACGTCGCTCGTCGCTTTACTCCCGCAGAAAATTAATTCATGCTCTTTTTACGGCGCGCAAAACTTTTCTTTTAGAAAAATTTTGTTAGAAGTCACGTGCAAAACTATCTCCACATTAAAAAATTGCCAGAAACTCGCATTATATGCTCTTGTTTCTGGCAATTTTCTTGTCTTATTCCAACTGTAAAACTAATTTTTTTAACTAATTGTCATGTTTTTCAATGTGGACGATTTAGGCTTCAAAAAAGGCCGTATAAGCTAAGGTAGTTGCCCAAATATCAGCACAACTTGCAAGCTCAAATGGACTATGCATGGATAACACTGCTGGCCCACAATCTATAACTTGCATACCATAACTTGCTAAAAATAATGCCACAGTGCCACCACCGCCAAGGTCTACCTTGCCGCATTCAGCCATTTGCCATGGAATTGATTTTTTATTAAGTAAATTACGCACAAAGCCCACAAATTCAGCATCTGCATCATTGGCCCCATATTTACCACGAGAGCCAGTAAACTTAGAAAAACACGGCCCATAGCCTAATTGAGCAGCATTTTGTTTTTCATGAACTTCTTGCCAATCTGGGTCAAGTGCAGCTTGTACATCGGCTGAAATAGCCTTGCTATTTAATAATACCTGACTAAGTTTAGTTTTATTTTCCCATACTTCACGGCAATCATCCAAGGCAAATTCAAAAAAACGTGAATTAGCACCAGTGGCCCCATCAGAGCCGATTTCTTCTTTATCCCAAAGAATTAAAGCAGTAGTATGCGCATTATTTTTAGCATTTAAAAAAGCTTCAAGGGCTGTAAATACACAAATACGGTCATCATGACCATATCCACCCACCATAGCTTTATCAAAACCAACAAAACGCGCTGGCCCGGCAGGTACGGCTTGCAGTTCTGCTGATATAAAGTCCTCTTCATTAAGTGCATATTTATCATATAAAATTTGTAATAATTTATGTTTAATGGCTTCCTTGGGTTTATCTTCATTCTTGGAATTTTTGGCTGGTAAATATGGACTATGCCCCAAGATAATATTTAGTTTTTCAGCTTCAAAACCATCGGCTATAGTTTGAGTAACATGTTTTTGAGCTAAATGTGGCAGTAAGTCAGCAATACTAAAAACAGGGTCATTGGCATCTTCACCAATGTTAATATTAATATTTTTACCATCAGAGCGAACAACAACTCCATGCAAGGCAAGTGGTCTTGCTAGCCATTGATATTTGCGTATCCCACCGTAATAGTGAGTTTTTGCTTGGGCAACACCAGGTTGTTCAATAAAGGGGCGCTGCTTAAAATCAAGACGTGGTGTATCAGCGTGTGCACTAATTAAATGAATACCTGCACTTAAAGGATTGCTACCACGCTTTACCACTAGTAAAGCTTTATTTCTAAAGCTTTTCAAAGCCTTATCTTTTTGCACACCCTCAATATAACCATGTTCGCCAAGGCGTTCTATTGCATAATCAATGGTTTCGCGCTCTGTTTTGCACCGGCTCAAAAAATCTATATAGCGGCTAGCAAGCTTAGTAATAGCTTTTTGTCCACTACTTGTGCTTGCATATGCATCCCAACAAGATTTTGGATTGTACTCAAGATTTAGACTATCTTTTTTCATATTATATCCTTATAATTTATATTTATTTTAAAATAAAAAACTAATTATTTGTTAAAGCATAATTTAACACATCAATAATCAAAGCTATATCATCATCGAATATGGTACGGGGGTCAAGGCAAAAACTATCATCTTCCAAGCGACCTATAAGAGGTGGATTAGTACGCAAAAGATTTTCTTTAAGCTTTGTAGCAGACATTTTAGAAGGTTTAATGCTTATAAGTGTAGTTGCTAAATCACGCTCAGGAAATGCCCCACCACCAACTCTAGATACACCATCTATAAGCGATATTTGCACATCTTTTGTAAGGGATTTAATCAACTTGCCTTGTATTTGTTTAGCGCGTTTAGCTAGCTGAGTAGCTGATGCTGTAATCATGCTTAATGTTGGTATATGCCTAAGAGCATAATCAAGGTCAGTATAAATACGCAAAGTGGCCTCAAGAGCTGCTAGGGTAAATTTATCACAACGCAAAGCACGATGCAAAGGATTGGTACGCATTCGATCTAGTAAATCTCTTCTACCAACTATAATACCGGCTTGCGGTCCACCTAATACTTTATCACCAGAGAAAGTAACCACATCCGTTCCAGCTTGGATGGCAGCTTGCACAGTTGGTTCATCAGGTAAACCATAAGGACTTAAATCGACTAAAGATCCACTACCAAGGTCTTCAATAACCGGCAAGCCGTATTCTGTTCCTATAGCCACCATTTCCTCTAAGCTTACCTGCTTATGAAAACCAACCACACGATAATTAGAAGTATGCACACGTAGCAAAGCTACAGTATTTTCATTAATATTTTCCACATAGTCTTTAATATGAGTGCGATTAGTTGTACCAATTTCACATAAAGTTGCTCCACTGCGCTTTAACACATCAGGGATGCGAAATGAGCCACCAATTTCTACCAATTGTCCACGCGAAACAATAACCTCTCCACCCTTGCAAAGCTCATCCAAAACCAAGAGTACAGCGGCAGCATTATTATTTACAATCATGGCTGACTCTGCCCCACTCACACGACATAATAATTCTTCTACAAGGCTTTGCCTACTTCCTCGCCCACCTGTACTCAAATCCAATTCAAGATTAGTATAATGCGCGGCAGCATTAGCCACAGCCTTAGCAGCAGCCTCAGCTAAAACGGAACGTCCCATATTAGTATGTATAACCACACCAGTAGCATTTAAAACTCTACATAAACGCGGACGTGTAGCTTCCATCACATAAGGTACAAGACGTGGCCAAAGACCATCTAAGCCCAGGTTTTGAACATTATCTTCCTGACCGCTCTTAATATCTTTACGCACAAGGTCCAAAAAATTCACCACTGCATCACGTAGCATAGCACGAGTTGGACGTGGATACATAGAAAACAAATCACCTTGCTTAAGTAGTGGCAGACTCTCAGCTTTATTATATTCCTTTTCTAAAGCTGTTAAGCAAGCATCAACAGAGGGTAAGGCACGAAAAAGACTATTCATAATCTACACCTAAATAATTAAATTAAACACAAATCCTATTTACACTCAGTATCAAAGTCTAGACTAGGCCTTAAATAATGAGGAAACATTGAAAAAAATTCACCTAATAAATATAGTGAACCACAAATAAGTACAGGGGCAAGATTGTTATGGCATACTCTAGTATTTGCAAATTCTAAGGCTTTGCTTAGGCTAGGTAGTATATATATTTCACTTTGTTTACTAGGGTCCAATTTAAGCTTTAAATCTTCAAGGTGAGTTAAAGATAAAGCACGTTCATTACCATCCAAACCCACTATAACAAAAGGACATTTATTACAAATATCATGTAGTTGCAACAGTCTTATGAGCATAGACTGCATATTCTTATCTGCTAGGCAAGAAAAAATTATTAATTGAGGCTTATGTAGCATTGCATCTATGGCAAAGATAAGGCTACTAAGTCCATGGCTATTATGTGCCCCATCCAATAATATGCTTGGGGGCAAAAATTCTTCGTAAGTATTAATATACTGACATCGCCCAGCAATAAAAGCCCGCTCTAAACCTTGCTTTATCTTACTTTGTTCAGAAAAACAATTTAACCGCAAAGCCACATCTTCCCAAACCATAAGAGCTAAGCTTGCATTTTCTTCTTGATGTTTACCTTTAAGCCCCAAGCATATATTAAATGGTAGTTCTTTATTAGCAAAGCTTAACTTTGCAGCTTTTGTTTTTGCAACTTCATCTAGTATAGTAATAACACCTTCATACTGACTAGAGCGATAAACATTAATACAAGGACTTATAGCTCCAGCTTTTTGTCTTGCAATGTCATAAATATCTGCACCTAGGATATTTTCATGATCCATATCAATGGCAGTTATACATAAAATATGTTTAAATACAGCAGTAGTTGCATCAGCATAACCACCAAGACCAGCCTCTAAAATAATTAAATCTACATTACACTTACTAAAAGCATTAACAGCAAAAACTGTTAAAAATTCAAAATATGTTAGCTTTAAATTTAATCTAAGAATATCGTTGGCATAATTTAACCACTGCTCATCACTAAGCACCTTACCTTGAAAAAGTACACGCTCTTTAACCGAAACTAAATGCGGTGAAGTGTATAGGCCACAACGTAGTCCATGCGCCCTTGCAATGCTATCTAAAAAACTAGCTGTGGAACCTTTGCCATTGGTCCCCACAATTTGCACGACAATACAAGGTGGTTTTTGAATTTTTAATAAACTTAGAGCTTCTTGCATGCGCTCAAGCCCAAAATCCATTTTAAATGGACCTAGCTCATCTAAATATTGCATAACTTGGTCATAGCTATTAAACATGCAACTTCTTAACAAAAAATACAAACTTTGTCAGCTTTTCTCTTATGCCAAAAATTCTTTACTCTGAGAGAAGGTTTATAAAATGATATTTTTTATAATGTATAAGACTACTGCACAGGTAAATTTTTAAGCAAATGCAAATTTGGCGTAAAAGCATAAAATAGAATTAAAAAATAATTGTGCATCCCCCTTTATGTAGTCGGCACTAAAAAACCACATAACACACTAAAAACAAATAATTTTTTAGAAAAAATTAGCCAGTAAAAATACCGGAAACAAGCGTATGAAATACAATTTTCTGGCATTTTTATGGTGCTAAAATACAGTTTTTTAGTGCCGGCTACTGAAATTTTTCTGCAAGAAAAATTTTGCGTGCCATAAAATAAACCAGCATTAACTTCTGGCGTCCCCAAAGAGGTATTTGGAGGCAACGTGACTCTCTGAACAGCACGTGAAAACGTGTTGTTCAGCATCGACTACATAGATGAACATTAACCATACTTTACATTATATAATAAAGAATTTTTTTAAATTTTTTTTAGAGTTTTTATATAAAAACTATTATATTAATATAATTAATATGATACATGATAAATTTTTTCATATAACAGCTTATTTTAACTAAAACTGCTCTTGCCCCCAAGGCTGGCTTGCAGTATAGTTTAATTGTACTTTTTGTGTTAAGAAGGTATTAAACCAATACTTACCAAGGTATTTTAGTAAAAAATGTTTTGGGGATATTATGATTGTTCGCAGTAAAAAATCTTTGTATATTTGCATATTAATTTTTACAATTTTTACCAGTGGTTGTGCCAGTAAATATGGACCACAAATCACTGAGGTCTCATACTACCCTTCTTGCTACAAGCCAGTTAGTGATTTACGCCGTGACGAAGCAAGCGTCACTGATAGCACCATAAGTGGTGCTGCCATTGGAGTATTGCTTGGTGCGCTCATTGGTGGACTTTCAACTGGAAAGACTGAAGGAGCTGTCATTGGGGCTGCTGCTGGTGGTGCTGTTGGGGCTGCTGGTGGTCATGCTTATGGTAGTTCACAAGCAAAACAGCGTGACCGAGAATTTTTTGTCAGATATTCTAGTCAACTTGATGCAGAAAGTGCACAAATGAGCAGAGCAAATGCTGCCGCAAAGCTTGCAGCTAAATGTTATGATAAAGAATTTAAACGTGCCATAAACGAAACCCGCGCCGGTAGAATGAGCAAGATTGAACTAACCAATCGCTATGATGAAATTCGCGCCGGTCTTGAAGAAACCTCACGCATTTTAAAGGCTACTTATAATAATATGCAAGAGAAAGATTATCAATACAACCGTATTATGGCCGAAGAAACGCAAGTATATGATCCTGTTTATTCAAAACCTAACAAGACGGTAAAAGCTACCCCCAGACCTACACTTGAAGTGCAAAGGGCCGCCACAAGCACTAGGAAATGGCAATCTAGCAAGCAAGATTTAAATTCTACTAAGCGTAGTCTTGATGCTCAGATTGAAAATAATGATCGTATACTTAATGCTGCATTGCAAGGTTAACATATTAATTATTAAGAAGTAAATATGTCACAAGACCCCACAGGCTTACAAAACCCAAATGGCAGCCAATCTGACCAAAATAATGGTAATACTTGGTACACTAGACCTTGGTTTTGGAGCATACTAATTTTATTATTAATTTTAAGCTTTTTGGCTTGGATTTTTTGGAAACAGTGGCAAGCTAATGTAGCCCTAGAAGCTGCCATGCAAGAGCGTTTACAAGATGAATTACAACTCAATGCTGAGCTTGAAGCAAAAATTAAGAATTTGCGCGACATGTTGTCTGAAGACCCTTGTGTTATTAAAGAGTTTTTAAATAATGAACATGTACTTTTACTACCAAGCACAACACCTAGTATTGAAGAAAACAATACAAAGAATATGTCTACCCAAACAACAAAGGCTGAAGCTCCACCACCTCCACCTTTACAGCCCCCTTTAGAACAAGGTGCTACAATTCCAAAGCATAATAAGCTAAACCCCCAAAATGATAATATACCCTTACCCAAGGACACAAAGCCTAAGTCTAGCCTACCCATGTCTAATTTAATGGAGCAAGCTACTGTATTAATTATTAATGACAGCAAGCAAGGTGTTAAAACTGGCACTGGTTTCTTTATTGCTAAAGGTATAATACTAACTAATGCCCATGTAGCCCAAAATAGGCAAGATAAAATTTATGTCATTGGTCAGTTTAATGAAATTGTAACCAATGCCCAAATTATAGCAGTTAGTGATGTAGACGGCAGGGATTATGCAGTTTTGCAAGTGCCAATTACTAGCATTCAACCATTAAGCTTTGCCTTAGATGTTGCAAGAACACAAAAAATCAGTGCATGGGGATTTCCTGGAGTTGTTACAGATATTGACCCCAATTTTAGAGCATTATTAAAGGGTGAGGCTATATCACCACCCGAAGTAGTATATTCTGAGGGCAATGTTAGTGTGGTGCAAGACCAAACCCCACCGATTATTTTTCATTCTGCTGTAGTTTCACATGGTAATAGTGGTGGACCTTTAGTTAATGAAAAAGGTGATGTGGTTGGCATTAATACATATATAAGTTTAGATGATAAATCATATCGTCAATCTAGTATTGCCATTGTTAGCAAGGATATTGTAAATTTTTTACAAGCAAATAATATACCTTTTACCATTGCAGGTAAGGAGTAATTATGGCTGGCGCATTTATTATTACCACTAAGCGTAGCCTTATGCGCCCCTTAGCAAATCAAGGTATTTTTGCCACTGATTGTTATCATCAAATTAGTGCCATTCTAGGGCAACTTGGGCCTGAACATAAAGCCTTGTTAGCAGAACCAGTACATAATGGAACCGGAACTGAAGAGAGTATTGATTGGTATGCTAATATTCAAAGTGAACAAGTTCCGCAGCCGCTTAATTCCTTAGCTCCAGAATTAAAAAATCAAATATTACAAAATATTAATAAGTTAGCGCAAGAAATAGATGCTAAAGCTAGTAGCTTAGCTCAAGGGACAGATAGACAAAGCGCACTATCTGGTGAAATATTAAAACTAGCATTACAACACCCAAGCGAAGAAGATATTTGGGTAGTTGCAAGTCAACCCATAGTAATTAATTGGGGATTTGCCCCTGGAACTGTGGGAGCGCAACCGGTTGACTTAACCCGTCTTGGGGCAATGGCAGCACCCATACCCATGGCAAGTCAAACAATTGCACCTGCGCCAGTAGGAACTGGTTGCCTAGGTTGGCTTTTACCTCTCTTACTGCTCTTACTTTTGTTACTTTTATTGTTAAGTGCTCTTGGGCTTATTCCATTTAACTTACCAGCCTCTTGCTTACCCATAATAACAGAACCTGCACAATTAACCGAAGAGCAAAATAAGCAAAATAAATTACGTTCAGATCTGGATGCACTATATGCAAAACTTCAAGAAAGGGCCGCTCTTTGTATACCACAAGAAGATAAAAATCCTGAACCACCCATAACTGAAAAACCGCCTGTTGTGGATATACCTAAGGAAGAATTGCCCATTGAAAAAGCTAAAGAGGCACCCCTCACTGAACCTCCTCTATTTGTGGATCCACCTAAGCAAGAAGAGCCTATTCAAGAACCATTTATAGCAATGTCCCCCAAGGAAGAACCAAAACCAGAGCCAAAGCCAGAACCAAAACCAGAGCCAAAGCCTGAGCCTAAGCCTAAACCGGAACCAACGCCGGAACCTAAGCCAGAGCCTAAGCCAGAGCCAAAGCCTGAGCCTAAAAAGGATGATCCATTAAAAATTCCTGAAGATGCCAAGGCCCAAAATGATGTTAGCTTTCTTGAGGGTTGTTGGCGTAGTGAGACAGATTTATTTAATTCGCGTACACGCAAGCCTATTATAGCAGAGTATTGTTTTGATAAAAATGGTCAAGGGCGGCGTTTAGTTCGTCAAGATGATGGAACTGTTTGTGCTGGTGGAGTGCAGGCACGTTTTGATGCCAATGGCACATTAGTTATGGACAGTGTGCAGGCACGTTGCCCCGATGGTAACGCCTATGTGCCGCAAGCTGTTCAATGCAATGGTAATGAAAATTCTACTTTTTGTAAGGGCAAGGAAAAAAGTGGGCGAGCTAATTCTTGGGATGCCCGTTTCTATAGAAAATAATTTGAAAATATATGGATAGTATATGGAAAGTAAAGCTGTAAGTCTTATTCCTGGTGGATGCCCGCAATTCTTAGATTTTAATATAAACATTGCCAATCTTCCTCGTGTTCGTCGTTTTTTTCGAGAAGACAAAAAAGCCGATCATGCTAACACTGGACGTTATGAACATTATTTACGTTGTTTAGAGCAAGATGCGGATAATTTTATTGATCAAATTACTGGCAGTATATGTGATTATGCATATGATATGGATATACGGCGTGTTCTTGAAATATGGCAAGATAATTGGATTCCTCTACCTTTTTTACGCACACGTGAACAAAGTTGGCCCGATGGTGGAGATAGGTTTGAATGCGGACCATCCAACTGGGCTAGAGCCAGATTAAGTAAGGTTGATGATGAAAATCTACATTTAACAATAGTATTTGATACTAATGTAGAATTGTCCCCCAATCAAATTGATAATACTAATAGCGATGCTGAACATTATTTTGCGCTATCACCTCGAGATGTTTCTGCTCATGGTATGTTTACCTTAGCTCATCACGTGCGTGATAATGCATGGTTTTTAAATGCACCATGGGTAGATGAATGGCTACTTAATATATATGATAAATATCGTAGCCAAAAACACCGTGGGCGTGGGTCTTGGCGAGATGACAATGAACATGTTTTAGAACACTTAGCTGCTTATTTAACTTGGCTTGAGGTAATTCGTTTTGCTATACAAGGCCTTCGAGTACAGGTCATTAATCCAGATCGAGACCAACCTGTGGAAGTGGATTTGATTTTAGACATTGGTAATTCACGTACCACTGGTATATTGGTTGAAACCCTACCTCAGCGCGTAACAAACTTAAATGACAGCTATTTACTTGAGTTACGCGACATTAGTAAACCTGAATTTATTTATAGTGAGCCATTTGAAACTCGTATTGAATTTACTGAGGCTAATTTTGGCAATGATGCCTTAAGTAGGCGCTCTGGTAGACGTATGTCAGCCTTTACTTGGCCTTCAGCTGTTCGTATTGGGCCAGAGGCCGCACGCCTTGCCACTCAAACTGTATGCGCTGAAGGTAATACTGGCATGTCCAGCCCAAAGCGTTACTTGTGGGATGAACGGCCATGGCAACAAACTTGGCGTTTTAATACTGGTGGTTCTCGCGAACCAATGGTTACACGCGGCCTATTTGCAAAACAAGTAAATCGTGAAGGTACTCCCCTTAGTTGCTTTGATGACCCCTTATTTAAACGCTCCCCCCAATTAAAAAAACAAGAGCGTGAACCAGCTTTTGAATCCCTTTTTACCCGCTCATCACTCATGCTCTTTATGGTGGGAGAAATCATCAGCCAAGCTCTTGTAACTATTAATGCACCTGCCACCAGAGCAAAGCGCGAATTACCCAATATGCCGCGTCGTTTACGACGTATTATCTTTACTGTTCCCACAGCTATGCCTGTAGCAGAAAGACGTATTTTCAAGCGCTGGGTAGCCTGGGCTGTACGTGTAGTATGGGAAGCCCTTGGCTGGTCTGAATGTTATGTAGGAGCAAAGGCCAAGGTTCAGTCAACCCCATCTGATTATCGTACAAGCCCACAAGTACGCTGCGATTGGGATGAAGCAAGCTGCTCACAACTTGTGTATATTTACAATGAATTAGCTGTAAAATATCATGGAGATGCTCATCATTTATTTGAGCTACTTGGTAAGGCACGATCCAAATATGAAGATAAACCCTGTATGCGTATTGCCTCTATTGATACAGGTGGTGGAACCATGGATTTGTCCATAACCACCTATGAACTCTCAAGTTCCAAGAGTGAAACTGCTCGCATTGTACCACATATGGAATTTCGTGATGGTTTTAATATTGCTGGAGATGAAGTCTTACGCGATATGATTTCCCAACACATTATACAAGATTTAACTCGCGCATTGAGTGCGGCTGGAATTAATCAACCGCGTAGTATAATAGAACAACTTGTAGGCAGAGATGCTATTGGTATTTCTAAAGAAGCACGCAATTTAAGGGCGCGATTTGTGCGTCAAGTGGCTGTCCCCTTAGCTCTTGGTATGCTTAGCCTTTGTGAACTGTTAAACCATACCGATAATCCTAAAAGTTTTAACCCATCTTCTGTATTCACTTGTCGTATTGGGGATTTTTTTGTGCAAAAAAATAACCCAGAGGAACAAAATAATGCTAATAATACCAAACCTAATATATTCCCCTTTCTAGATAGCACTAGTATACCCAAAAACTTTTTCCACCCTAGACCACAAGCTCAAGTTATTAATGCCATTGAAAAAAATATCCAACAATATTTAACAAATGGTGAAAAATTCTCTCTTTATGATGTAGAATTACGCATAAATCCGGCTGCCATTGAAAATACCATACGCACCACACTTGGTCTTGCCCTAGCAACACTTTGTGAAGCCGTACATATGTATGATTGCGATGTACTATTACTTACCGGACGCCCCAGTGCTTGGAGTGCCATTGTAGCCCCAGTACTTGCAAAAATGCCTGTATTGCCTGATCGCATCATTCCCATGCGTGAATATCATGTGGGTAATTGGTATCCTTTTGCTGACGCTAAGGGTTGCATCACAGATCCAAAAACTACTGTTGTGGTTGGGGCTATATTATGTGCTCTTGCCGAAGGTCATTTAGAAAGCTTTTCCTTTGATGTGAATAAGTTACAACTTTCATCAACGGCTAGATTTATTGGTGAACTTGATACTACAGGAAAACTTCTTAAACCCAAGGTATGGTTTGAAGTGGATATCAATAATACTGAGGCCTTTGAGCATGAGCATACTGTAACATTTAGTACTCTACTTCCCATTGGTTATAGACAAATTGATGCCGAGCGTTGGCCCACCACACGCTATCACTTATTAGATTTTAGCAGTGAAGATGCTCGTAGCAGAGCTGCTGGACGTACTCCATATCAGGTTACCGTAAAGATTTACGTTGCACCCATTGAAGATGATATTTATGCCCATAATCAAGATGAACGTGATGAAGGGGAATTTAGTATTGTAAGTATTGTGGATAATCAAGGCTCCAATGTAAAATGCTCTGACCTTGAAATACGCCTACAAACCATGAAAATTGATGAAGGATACTGGCTAGATACCGGTATAATAAACATGGCATAATATGCAAAAAGTTCGTTAGGAGAACATATGCAGCAAGAAGATATGCAACTGGCAAGCATTTGTCAGAGTTTACTAGATAATACAAAACAAGCCCTTACATGGGTTCATCAAAATCGTGAAAGCATTGGTACTGAATTTGAGAGCCTACATGCGGATTTACGCCGTGCTGGGCGTATTTATAAAAAATGCCAAGTGGCGGCTTTGCGTAAGATGTGTGTCGGGGTTTTTGGCCCTAGTCAATCAGGCAAATCATATTTAATTTCTGCCCTTGCTAAGGATGCACAAGGAACGCTCATTGCTGATTTTGATGGTATAAGTCATGATTTTATTACAGAAATAAATCCCGCTGGTGGCAAAGAGTCCACCGGACTTGTAACAAGATTTACCACCACCAAACCGGTAAACCTACACCCTAACTATCCCATTCGTTTACGCCTACTAACAGAGTGTGATGTAGTGCGTGTGCTTGCCAATACATATTATGCCGATTGCGAACATAAAGAAACCCCAGACCAAGACAGCATACTTAGTGAATTATTAAAACTTGAAGCATGTAAAACAGAACAAATTCAAAATATTACTAGTGATGACATTGAGGATTTACGTGAATATATTTATAATAACTTTGCTTCTCGACCGCGTGTTCAATTATTACAGCGCAGTTATTGGCAAAGGGCTATAGAGCTTGCCCCCAAGCTTACTTTGCAAGACAGAGCTAAGCTTTTTGCTCTAATTTGGCATGGGGTACAAGAGTTTACTGACCTATATCTCACACTTTGTAATGCCATAGAGCAATTAGGAAATACTGAGGAAGCACATTGCTCCTTGGATGCGCTTATTCCCCGTGAACTAAGCATTATTGATGTGGCTTTACTAAAAGATCTTGGGAATGCAAATAATATTGATACGCTTGAAATTATGGGACAAAATGGTAAAATTACCAGCCTACCCCGTTGCATTATCACAGCATTAACTGCTGAAATAACAATTTATATGCGTGAAAAACCAGATGATTTCTTTGACCATACAGATTTATTGGATTTTCCTGGTTATCGTTCACGTTTAAAGCTTGAAGATGTTAATAAAGAGCTATCTCGTCAAGGAATGCTTGAAAATCTTTTCTTACGTGGCAAAGTTGCTTATTTATTTGAGCGTTATTGCGCTGAAAAAGAATTGACTAGCATGTTACTTTGTATAGGACCAGGTAACCAAGAAGTACAAGATTTACCCAAAGCAGTGCATCAATGGATAGCCTCAACCCATGGCGAAAGCCCAGCTAGGCGTGCCATTGCCAACGCACAAAATGGTCCTTCGCTCTTTTTTATCCTAACCAAGATGGATATGGAATTTGAAAAGAAAAAAGGCACACCATCAGTAGAAACACGCTGGACCACACGCCTACAATCATCATTACTAGATTTTTTTGGTAAAAATGATGATTGGCCCAGCAATTGGGATGGAAAAAATCCCTTTAACAATGTATTCTTACTACGTAATCCGAATTTCCGTTGTGAAGCAATTTTTAATTTTGAACAAGATAAAGAAATTAGTATTCGCAAAGAACAAGAGGAATACGTAGCCCAAGTACAAGCTGCTTTTTTAAGCTCTCCATTGGTTAAGGCGCATGTGGCAAACCCTCAAGAGGTGTGGGATGCAGCCATGGCCTTAAATGATGGTGGTGTTGCCCTATTAAGAAAGGTTTTGCGCCCATTATGCAATCCTGCTCTTAAGCGACGTCAAATTGCCATCACCCTTACCCAAAGCCTTGAGCGCGTGCGTACTGCACTTAGTGCACATTGGAGAAGTGATAATAAGGAAGAAGAAAGAAAGCGTAAGGATATACTAGCAAGAAATCTCATTGCCATCATCTCAAAAATTGCTGAAAATCAACGTTTTGGAGAGCTATTGCGTGCCTTGCAAGTGCATGACTATGACTTATACGATATATACTTCAATGCCGAGCAACAACGCTTACAACAAGCAGAGCCAAGCAATGCCATCGTTGGAACACGTTTTCAAGCTGAAGAACTTTTCCAAAATGTTTTTGGTGATGACGCCCCACAAAATATAAGTAATGTCGCCTCTAAGGATGAAGCCGAGCGTTTTACCCATTTAGTAATTGAATATTGGATAGAGCAAATGCGCAATTTAGCTGCTAGCCACAACGCACAACAATACTTCAACTTTCCAGAACGTGAATTAGGATTATTTGTACATGAACTTGCCATATCTATACAACGTCTTGGTATTGATAAACAAATGAGTGAAGCTCAACGCCAGATTTCACGCTATGGTAATTTGACTAAAGAACGCCTTGTCTGGAAGCAAGTTAGCATTGCAGCCAATGCCATTAATGCTTTTATTAATTGGCTAGGTTTTGACCCACGTATACATGAAGAAGTAAAGCGTACTGTAATAATACAAGAAAAAGCGTTTGTGCTCTTTAATCCATTACCAGAAGTTGGTACTCCACCAGATATTGGTGAAGAAGAAAAGCCCTATGATAAGCTGAGGTTTATTGATTGGTCACGCGCTCTTGTACACAATCTATACGCCAATGTTGACTTTGATGAAGATACAAGCTTTAACCATGAACAAAACTCAAAACTGACTAACATACTTGAAAAATTTGACATAAATATTTTTTGATTTCATAAAGTAAACATATTTTAATGTATAAAAAAGGACTATTATGCCTGCACAATTTACAACTGACCCTAATCTAGGTGCTGGATATGGCATTATTACTGTGCCAGAAATACATTGTGAAACTCAACCTAGTTTTGCACTATATAGAGCCTCAGATGGACTTTGCCTAACTCCAACCGGTTGGCAAAATGCAGAAATATTTTTGCAACCCAATAATTGGGATTGTGATACCAATGCCTTACGTCTTTCAGTTGATGCAAGCATAGTTGATCATTTAGATGCTTTAGATACATATAAAATATTAATTAAACATGACACAAATGATGCTATTGCTCAGCCTTTGATTATTCAAGATATTGTTTATTCATCTATGCATGGCGGTCAAGGACTTGGCTTAATAGAAGAAAAAGATATTCATAGCACTGAACCAAAAACATTGCCCGAGCCACTACCTGAGCCAAAAGTTGAAGAACCAATGCAAGTTGAAGAGCCAGTGCAAGTTGAAGAACCATTACCAGAAATTATACCAGTGCAAAAAAAGAGTTCTTTGCCTATTATCTTGTTAATATTATTAATTTTACTACTTATTGGTGCAGGTCTTTGGTGGTATTTTCAAAACCAAGGACAAATAAATCAAGAGGCTGAAAATCAAAGTGAAACCAGTCAAGTAGAGACTGAAACTACACCTGAAACTAAACCAGAGCCCCCACTGCAAAGCGAAGAACAAGAAAAACCAGCAGTAGAAAACTCAAATGATGTGGAGCAAAATCAACCAAAAACTGAGCTTGATGAGGATAGCTCCAATGCTAACGCACCAAGCTTAAGCCCCATGCAACAGGCCCGTGAGTTTTTACGAGGTGATAGTCAAGGTCAAGCTAGCCTAGATTTAGCCCAAAAGTTAAGTGAAGAACAACAAGCTGAATCTAGTGCAGAAAGCCATGATGCTATTTTCTTATTATTTGAAGATGCAGCCCAAAAAAACATTCCCGCTGCCATGCTTGCTTTAGCGCAATTTTATGACCCAAGTAGCACTAAGCCAAAGGGTAGTATTGAAGTGGACCCTAATGAAGCTTATACATGGTACAACAAAGCATTAGCAGCTGGGATTAGCGATGCGCAAAGTCATTTAGATCGCCTAAAGGATTGGGCTACAGAGGCCTCCAAGAGTGGTGATAAAATAGCTAGTGACTTGCTAAACAAATGGAAGTAGATTAGTATATACAACATATTAAAAATTAAATGAGTAAATAATTATGCGCTTTATATATACTTTTTTATTCGTACTTTTACTGCCAAGTTTAAGTCTTGCCAATCAAGACATCAATATATGCGTTGTGCAAGATAATGCACCATTTTCTTTTATGGATAGCGATGGAAAATTAAAAGGTTTTGACCTTGATATATTAGAAAAAATGCAACTACCATACACAATTAACTTACATCTTAATGATTTAGCATCATCTTTTGCAGCCCTTGGCAGTGGAAATTGTGATATGATTCTCTCTAATATAGCCATTAACGAAAATAGACAAAAATGGTTTTTATTCTCTGAAACACATTTAAATGCTGGTTTGCATGCGGTAGTATTACAAGATAGCCCTATTGAAGATATTAGTAACTTGCAATATGGTATTATTGGAGTACTAAAGGGAAGTGCAGCGGAGGCTTATGTTTTTAAACATTACAAAAGTAGTATTATCTATGCCTTACGTGACACAGAATCTCTTATTAACATGCTTAATGAAGGCATCATTGAGGCCATCATAGATAGCTTACCTAGCTTGCAGGTATTAATAAAACAAAAAGATAATATTCGCATCTTAGAGCAAAACATTTCTGAAGAACACTATGCTTATGTCTTTGCTAAGCAAAATGAAGAAATGCGTAATACTGTTAGCAATGCCATAGCTAAACTTAAAGAAAATAAACAAATAAATGAAGTTTATGCCAAGTGGTTTGGTCAAGAATTAATCAACACACAACAATAATTTAAGTTTTGGAGTTAATATGCGTATTCTTATAGCTTTTTTCCTGCTAGCTATTACACTATTTCAAAGTCCGGCCTTAGCTGCAACACCCTTATTACAAGAAGGTAAAAAGACTTTATATCAACGTATTATTACCCATCCTGGTGCAAAAATATACCAAAATGCTGACCCTACAACTAAGGCTATTAACGATGATGTTAAGCCTTTTTCGGTATATTATGTTTTTGCACGTAATAATGATACCAATACAAATAACAACTCTTGGCTTCAAATCGGACCAGTAGGAGGTCCAGCCTTGGGCTGGATTGAGGAAGCAAAAACAACTGCTTGGAATCAGTCCTTAACCTTACTCCTAACTCCACGTAGTGAACGTGATCCCTTACTTTTTTTCCGCAATGAGCAAGACTTAAACACACTTTGTAATGCTCAAGATATGGAAAAACAATTAAGTGACATACATGCCAACCTTGCTAGCCAAAAAGAGTTTAGTAATGCAGCTATCGTAGCAACAGAACCAGCTGACAATGCTGGAGCTATTTCTACAGAACGATTTTACTTAATGCCTATCTTAAATATGACTGACCCCTTTGAAGGAGTAAAGTTTTTAGAGGTATCATCCATTGATCCAGGTAATGATTTAGAAAATAACTTAGACGGACAAAGCAAGGACTTAAAACCACGCACCGCCATAGCCTTTGTTATTGATACTACCATATCCATGAAACAGTATATTGACCAAAGCCTTAATGTTATAAAAGAAATATATAACCAACTTGAAAAAGATAATCTTAATAATGATGTGGCCTTTGGTATTGTTGCCTTTAGAAATAATTTACAATCAAGTCCTGGTACTGAATATGAAAGTAAGGTCATAAGTGATTTTGCAACAGCTAATGATCGTACCTTGCTTGAAACTGAACTGGCAAAGGTAAACGAAGCTACTAAATCCACTCATACTTTTGCGGAAAACTCACCAGCAGGCATTAAAACTGCTTTAGATGAACTTAGCTGGAATGACTTTACTACACGCATGCTTATTGTAATTTCTGATGCTGGCCCCATACCATCTACTGACCCATATGCTACTGTAAAAATGGATATGCCAGAACTTGGCGATTATGCCAGATCTAAAGGAGTTTGGATTTCTGCTCTACATATTAAATCACCAAGAGGCCAAAAAAATCATACTCAAGCCGAAGAAGCCTACCGCACCCTTACTAAGCTTTCTGATAATCGCTCCAATTATCTTACTGTACCCGCCAATACACCAGAAGAAGGTTCAAAGTATTTTACGGAAGTCTCCAAGGCCTTAACCTCAGGTATTGTAAACATGGTTAAAATGACCATTGATGGTAAGCTCATAACTAAACCCAATGATGAAAGCAAAGCTATGCTAAATCCTGAACAGGAAGCTAAAAACATGGCAGCAGCCCTTGGATATGCCATGCAGCTAGAATATCTAGGTAAACTTAATGCTAATCGTGCCCCATCTGTAGTTGACTCTTGGATAGCCGATATGGACCTACAAAAACTTGCCAAAGGCACACAAGTGCCCACTGTGGAAGTTGCTGTACTGCTTACCAAAAACCAACTTAATGATTTAAGCCAGCAACTTAGTATCATTATTGACAATGCTGAACGCACCAAAAAAACTGATGCTAAAGACTTTTTTCAAGGTATCTTATCTGCATCAACTAAAGCCGCACGCGACCCCAATGCTCCCCTACCACAAGGCCAAAACTTATCAGAACTTGGTGTTTTAGCAGAATTTTTAGAAGGACTTCCTTACAAAAGTGATATAATGCTCCTACGCGAAGAAGACTGGTACCGCATGAGCATTGGCCAACAAACCACCTTTATCAATAGATTAAAATCGCGCCTTGCACGCTATGAAGAATACGACAAAGATAGAAGTAATTGGGAAAGTTTTGGGGCTAGCAATGCAGGTGATTGGATGTATAGGGTACCACTTAGCATGCTCCCTTAACAATGGGTTAAAAAAATACTGTCTACGGCGTCAGACTTACTTTTTGCTACGGTCATTTATGTTTAATAAACTCCTCTACGCAAAAAGCTTCGTCTTCCTTGTATCAAGCACTTTTTTAACCCATTGTTGGAAGGCGTAAAAATATTGTCTACGCCATTAGGTTTTTTAATATTATTTATTTTTAGCTACGGTTAGTTATGCAGCATATTCTTTCCATAAAAAATATATTCAAGAAGCGCATTAGCGGCTTTACCCTGCATATAGAGAACTTTGATTTATACTCAGGGGATATGGTGGCATTAGTAGGTCCTAGTGGATGTGGTAAAAGTACAGCACTTGATCTTATGTCAGCCATATTACGCCCCGACTATATTGCACCAAGTCAAAATGAACATCATTCACATTTTTTCTTTATACCAGAAAATAAGCCTGTAGATATGCTTGAGCTTTGGCAAGAGTCTAGCCAAAACAAACTTGCAAAGTTACGTCAAAAATATATGGGCTATGTTTTACAAACAGGTGGACTTTTACCATTTTTAAATGGCCAAGAAAATATTTTGCTTGCCTGCAATGAGCTTCATAGCGTGGAATACATGCATTACCTAACAAACACCTTAGATGTAGCACACCTTTTGCACAAAAAGCCTCATCAAATGTCCGTAGGTGAACGCCAACGCTTTGCCATTGCAAGAGCCCTTGTGCATAATCCAAAGCTAATTTTAGCCGATGAACCAGTAGCTGCATTAGATCCACTTAATGCGCAAATTGTGCTTGAGCTGTTTACCAATCTAGCTAAAGAACAAGATATTAGTATTATTATGGTTAGCCATGCTCCAAGCATAAGTAAAGATATGGGATTTAGGCTTATTAGCACTAGGTTGCAACGTCATGAAGATGAAATTATTGCTAAGCTTTTTATGGAGGATATAACATGCTCATAAAGTCTTGCCGCTTAGCCTTTCATGATTATTATCACGAGAAATTACTTTCCCTTTGTTCCATATTATCCTTAGCTGCTATGCTTGCTCCACTCTTGGTTTTGTATGGTGTTAAGTTTGGGGTCATAAATACTATGACCGAAAGACTAAAAAATGACCCGCGTAATTTAGAAATTATACCCATAGGCAGTGGTAATTATAGCCAAAGCCAAATTGATGCAATGCGTGACAATCCTTATGTGGATTTTGTTTTACCACGCACTAGGGCCATAGCCTCCACCATGAGCTTAGCTCTTGAGGGTGAATCTAGCATATTAAAGCGTGTTACTGTTTCTTTAGAACCAAGTGCCAAGAATGATACATTACTTAATCATTATCTTTTAGCTAAACCTGTAGAAATTCCAGATGATTGCTTTGCCATTACTTTATCTGCTGAGGCTGCACGCAAACTGTCTGCAAAGCCGCAAAGCATACTGCAAGGAAGTATAGAACGTGTTAATCATGGCCAAGTGGAAAAAGCCTTTGTAAAATTATTTGTGAAGGCTATCTTGCCCATTGAAGCTCAACAAAAATCCGTTGCATTTATTCCACTAGCCCTACTTGAGGCTACGGAAGATTTTCGTGATGGTCGAAAACCAAAACAAGACCCGCGCCTTGGCGAAATAAATGGTTTTAGTGGTGAAGAGTTACCAGATACAGAACGTATTTATTCAGCTTTTAGACTTTATGCTAAAGACCTTAATGCAGTTACAAAGCTGCGAGATTTTTTTGCAAATCAGAATATTGAAGTATATACCCAAGCTGAGCAAATTGCAGCAGTGCAAAGCCTTGATACATCCTTAACCCTTATCTTTGGCCTTATTGGCTCAGCAGCCGCCCTTGGTTTTATGGCTTCAACTAGTAGCAATGCCCTAGCGGCTGTACGAAGAAAAGAACGCTATCTTGGTATCTTACGCCTCATGGGCTATACTAGCTCTGATATTATGGCCTTCCCAATATTTCAAAATTTACTAACTGCGCTGCTAGGATCTATGCTAGCTTTAATTTTATATTTTATTACAGCATTAAGTATAGATAAACTTTTTGCTAAAAGTTTACAAGGTGTTGAAGAAATATCATCTCTGCCCCCCAATCACTTTCTGCTAGGCCTTTGCATAGTTTTGACACTTGCATTTTTAGCAACCTTAATACCGGCTATACGGGCAGCAGATGTGGAACCTTCGGAGGTTATCCGTGAAATATAAAAGTTTATATATTTATATTACATTGATATGTGTCGTAGTTTATTTACCAATTTTTAACGTAAAAGCCCATGCAGCTCTAAAGGCCAAGGGCAGTGCAAGCCTTGAAGAGGCTTATAACCCTAAACCCACTGCCAATGACGTACTGTTACCCATGCCCTGCAATATGAAAATGGTTTTTAAGATTGTAGCTGTACCTGCCAAGGGTTTTTTGTGGGATATGACCACAAGGTTAGGACAAGATGATGCATTAAACGATCAACGTGGCTATTATGATAGCCGCTATACCACATCTATATCAGCTCCCTTTGCCCTTGCAGATCTTCCACCTGTTTGGCAAGGATTTGCTCCTAAAGGTGATTTTTTTTATTATTTTATAGGTAAATACGAAATTTCAGGTCTACAGTGGGATGCCATAATGCAAGAAAGTTGTCCTGCACCAAGTGCTGAAAATATTCGTCCTAAAACTAATATTTCTTGGTATGATGCTGTGGAATTTAGTCAAAAATATAGCGCATGGCTTTTGAAAAATTATCCAAAATCATTACCGCATTTTTTTGGTGATAGCCGTAATGTTGGCTTTTTACGTTTACCCACCGAAGTAGAATGGGAATACGCGGCTAGAGGTGGGCATACAAGCTCAAGCCAAGAGCTACGTGAATTAGATTTTTTTCCTCTAGCAGAAGGCGATAGCTATGAAGATTTTGCCATATTTAGACCCGAAAATGCTACAAGAATTGAAGAAAACGCTGCACGCATTGGAAGCCATAAACCTAATAAATTAGGTCTATATGACACAGCAGGTAATGCTGCGGAAATGGTTATGGACATGTTTCGCTTTTCACTTGGTGGTCGTTTACATGGCTCAGCTGGGGGGTTTGTGCGTAAAGGTGGCAGTTACCTTTCTAGTACAGCAGAAATACTCCCCGGTAGGCGTGAAGAGGTTGCTTTTTTCAATATTGACGGAGCATTACATGCAAAAGATTTAGGTTTTCGCTTAGTATTATCTGGCTTAAATACACCTGGAGGTCAAAGGCCAGACCAATTACAAAGCGAATGGAAGCATGCCGGAGAACATGGTCCATTATTGTTTGATAATACAAAAAATCCTTTAACAGAACTTGACCGCCTACTTGCCAATACACAAAATGATATTGATCGTGCAAACTATCAAAATTTACGTACACTTATCAAAGACAATAATATTGCATTAGAGCGTCAACAAATGCTTGCAGCCACTTCTGAAGTTCGTACTGCAGCCTTTATGATAGAAACTGTACGTAACTTTTCAAGCCGTATTGCCATTGTACAGGGTACCATATATAATTTAGAAAGCTTAAAAAAAGAAACCAAGGATAAAACCAAAATATCAAGTATTAATTCATCCTTGACTAAAGCTAGTGATGGTATAAAAGACCTTGAGCAAGGACTTGAACAATCATTGCAATTTTATAAGGTTAAAATTGAAGATACACAAACAATAAATCAAAGCATATTTGATCAAGCTATAAAAATAGTACAATCAGAGCTTGCCAAGGGTGACAAATTCAGTCAAAAGTTACATAGCAATGTGCAATTATTTGCTAAGCATATTTTTGCAGTACGTAAAAAGAGTTTTAAAAATATTACCGTAGAACAATTAAAATCGGATATTTTAAATCAAAAAAAATAGGAGTTCATAATGAAATTAGCATGGATAGGTACAGGGATTATGGGTTGTGCCATGGCTGGACACCTTTGTAAGGCTGGTCATAAACTTAGTGTTTATACTCGTACCAAAGAAAAAGCCGACGCCTTACTCCAAATGGGCGCAACATGGGCAAAGAGCCCATTAGAGGCTGCACAAGATGCTGATATTGTATTTTCCATTGTGGGCTTTCCTGCCGATGTAGAAGAAGTAATTCTTGGTGAAAACGGAGCCTTAAAAGGCATTAAAGAAGGTGGCATAATTTGTGATATGACCACCTCAAGCCCTAAACTTGCTCAAACCATAGCCAGTGAAGCTGCAAAAAAAGGTTGCTTTGGTCTTGACGCTCCCGTTACTGGCGGTGATATTGGAGCAAAAAATGCTACCCTTTCTATTTTTGTAGGTGGTGATAAAGCCGCTTTTGATAAGACTCTACCCTATTTTGAAGTTATGGGTCAAAGGATTTTACATTTTGGTGATGCAGGATCTGGTCAAATTGCTAAACTTGGCAACCAAGTAGCCATTGCTGGTGTTATGTTTAGTCTTTGTGAATCCATAGCCTTTGTACAAGAAGCTGGTTTAGATGTGAGTAAGTGGCTTGAAGCTGTTAAGGCAGGCGCTGCTGGCAGTGCAGCCATGACCAATATTGGCCCACGTATTATACAAAAAAACTATGCTCCTGGCTTCTTTGTAGAGCATTTCTTAAAAGATTTAGAGCTTTGCATAGAACAATGCAAAGCTATGGACCTAAATTTACCTGGTCTTGCCCTTGCAGAAAAAATTTATGCCATGTTTGTGGAGCAAGGATATGCTAAGGATGGAACACAAATTTTCTCTAAACTTTTAGAAGAACGTACTCTTTTTAAATAGTTTTTATTGCAGATGACCATAACTATCAACACACATTTAGGGGTACATGATGACCCTAGATTTACACACTACCCCACACTTTATGGGCTTGGTAGCTATGTAAGTCACAAACTACCAGATAGTTATGGTTATCTTTATCTAATAGTTTATAATAACAACAATACTCCTTGTACCTTGGAGCAACTTTGGGCAGTCAATGCACATGGCTATCAAGTGCATAATTTAGATATACCCACTGAACAGTTGCAAGGAAGTGTTATTGCTCCAAACTCCCATTTTATCATAGCTTTTTCACTACATTTACTTGTCCGTTGCCTAACTTGGGGTGGGCTTAGTGGCATGCAAGATATTAGTTTTAATACGCGCTTAAACAATCAAGATGTATTTTCTTCACCATCTATTATTCTAGACCTTGACCACTACCCATCAAGCCCTTTAGAAGATGTGGAACTCATACCCTATGCATCATTTTTCTTAGATCGCTCCCAAATATTTTTAACAGAAAAAAACCACATCATACAAAATCACTCATCATTATATGATTACGCCGATTTACATAAATACTGGGGGGTTCATAAGCTAAAAAATGAACAAGGCGAAATGATGTGGATTTTGCGCGAATACATGCCTGAGGCCACGGCACTTTGGCTAACAACGGACAAATTAAAGTTTCAACGCTGGGCGCATCACGCTTTTAAGCCTATGCAAGATCATACAGGCTGGTGGGAATTGCAATTACCTTTGCCTGCACTTGAGCATGGTACATATATGGAGCTTTGTGTACAAAGTCCGCATCTTAATAAAATGGAGCGACGTATTCCAGCCATGGCTCGTTGGGTTGTACAAGATGATAATATAAAGACACAATGGTGCGCAAGACATTGGGACCCACCTAAAAAATATATCTGGCAACATGACATACCATCAAAGCCTATTTTTCCACGTATTTATGAAGCTCATATTGGTATGGCTCAGCATGCACACAAAGAAAAGGCATGCCTAGATAGTAGCAAAAATATTGGAAGCTTTGCTGAGTTCACAACAGAAATTCTGCCGCGTATACGAGATAATGGTTATACTCATATACAGCTTATGGGTGTGCTTGAACATCCACTCTATAAGTCTTATGGATACCAAGTATCATCATATTTTGCAACGGCTTCACGATTTGGGACTGCTCATGATTTTATGCACTTAGTTGATACAGCACATGGTTATGGACTGCGTGTTATTTTAGATATTGCCCATAGTCATACCTCTCCAAACACTGAACAAGGCATAGGTGCATATGATGGCTCAAACTTTTTCTTTTCTCAAAAAAGTAATCAATGGGGCACGCTGTCCTTTGATTATAGTCAGGAAATGACCAGAAGATTTTTACTCTCTAACTGCCGTTATTGGCTGGAAGAATTTAGGGTTGACGGTTTTCGCTTTGATGCTGTTGGCAATATGCTCTATAAGGACCATGGTCATAGTGACGATTTTAGTCATGTGGGGCGTTGCTTTTTTGGTAAGGATGGCCTTGCTCGTGCTGATGAATTTGGTCAATTATATTTATCTCTTGCCAACAGTCTAATTCATGAGATGCGCCCAGATGCAGAAAGTATTGCCGAAGAATTCAGCGGCATGCCTGGCCTAACAGCTGACTCCCTTCAAGGTGGGTTTGGTTTTGATTATCGCTTTGCCATGGGTATTCCCGATTTTTGGGGCAAATTCATTGAAGATGAGAGCAAGCGCGATATGGGAAATTTATGGCATGAAATGACCAACCATCGCCCTTATGATCGTACCATTAGTTATGTTGAATGCCACGATCAGTGCATAAATGGTAAGAATGCAATGATTTGGCGTATTATGGGTGATGCCATGTATACGCAGATGAGTATTTTTCAACAAGACTGGGATATTTCGCGTGGTATAGCATTATATAAATTAATGCGTATGCTAACCCTCACAACGGCTCACTACGGCTACTTAAACTTTATGGGAGCAGAATTTGGTCATCCTGAATGGTTAGATGAAGATGGCTATGGACATAGGCAATGGCATTTGGCTTCAGATCCAAATTTACGTTACACTCACCTTGCTGCCTTTGATAAAACTTGTATGCTTGAAATTGTGCAAAAGCATTTGCCTGCATTTGCAGATCAAGTGATTTTTCGTCATATTCATGAAGAAAATAAAACCCTTGCCTTTGAACGTGGTGATTTTCTTATGATTTTTAACTTTCATGAACTACAAAGTCAAAGTGACTTAGAAATTTTTGTAACACCTGGTAAATATATAGAAATCTTAAGCACAGATCGCATTATATTTGGTGGACATGGTAATGTTGATGCCCACGGTACGGAGCACTTTTCTAATCCCACTACTGGGGTTAATTTGCAAAGCATTAAACTCTACATTCCCCCCATGACAGCCCTGATTATGCTTAGGCAATAATTAGTCGACGCTGAAAAATATAATAACACTTTAAAATAGTATAATTTTATTGGAAAATAGTAATAAAAAAATCACCAGAAATAAGA
>CAYJLD010000017.1:0-37040 GCA_964371195.1 uncultured Desulfovibrionaceae bacterium
TACAAGATACAACACCCTTGTTACCATGGCGACCAGCCATTTTGTCACCCACAGAGAGTTTACGCTTAACAGCAATATATACTTTAACGGTCTTAATAACACCTGGGGCAAGATCGTCACCTTCGGTAACTTTTTCGCGTTTGGTATCATAAATATGCTTTAAATATTCAATGCGTGCATCATAGGCATCAAGGGCTTCGGCAACGGTTTCATTGACTTCCTTGCTCTTAAAAATACCAGCAAGGCGCTTAACAGGTAATTCATCAAATACAGCTTCGGTCAACACTGCTCCTGCCTCAGCAAGCACTTCACCTTTTTTTGTTCCAGGTATGGATGTAGCTAGTTGCTTACCAATTACAAGTGCGCTTAATTGCTCCTTAGTGCGCTCAGACAGAGCACGAGCATGATCTTGCTCTTTTTGGTCTATGATGGTTATGTCATAAGCTTCAATGTCCTTGGTGCGATCATCCTTATCACCCGAGCGACGATTGAACATTTTAACGTCAATAATAGTACCTTCGATACCAGGAGGTACTTTAAGAGAAGTATTTTTAACGTCGCGAGCTTTTTCTCCAAAGATAGCGCGCAAAAGTTTCTCTTCTGGTGTAAGTTGAGTTTCACCCTTAGGAGTGATCTTACCCACCAAGATATCATCTGGCTTAACAGCAGCTCCAATGCGAATAATACCGCTTTCATCAAGGTTGCGCAGCATATCTTCACCCACATTGGGTATATCTCTTGTAATTTCTTCAGGTCCAAGCTTTGTGTCACGAGCAACTGCCTCAAATTCTTCAATATGCACGGAAGTAAAGACATCGTCTTTGACCATGCGCTCAGAAATAAGAATGGAGTCCTCATAGTTATAACCACACCATGGCATAAAGGCTACAACAAGGTTTTTACCAAGAGCTAGCTCACCATCAGAAATGCCTGTACCGTCAGCTAAAATTGCACCCTTAGCAAATATTTGCCCAGGCACACAACTTGGCTTTTGTCCAAAGCATGAGTTTTGGTTAGACTTGTGGAACTTTAATAAATCATAAGCTTTTACACCACCCGTTTCTGGGTAGATATCGCCATCATATGCCACAATAATTCTATTGGCATCGGCGTATTTTACAACACCAGAGGCATCAGCCACGATACAAGCACCAGAGTCACGGGCCACATCCACTTCCATACCCGTACCTACTAGGGGCTTTTCAGAGCATAGCAATGGCACGGCTTGACGTTGCATGTTTGAACCCATAAGAGCGCGGTTTGCGTCGTCATGCTCAAGGAAGGGGATGAGAGCTGCAGAAATTGATACCATTTGACTTGGAGAAACGTCCATGAGGGTCACTTCCTCACGTCCACGCATTTCCACATCACCATTGGCAACACGTACTGTTACTTGATCATCAAGTAAGTTACCCTCAGCATCAATGCGTGCATTGGCCTGAGCTATAACTTCATGTCCTTCGCGTGATGCATCAAGATGTATAACGTCATTAGTAAGCTTGCCTTGACGTACAACGCGGTATGGTGTTTCTATAAATCCAAAATCATTAACTTTAGCATATGTGGTTAGTGAAACAATTAGACCAATGTTTGGTCCTTCTGGTGTTTCAATGGGGCATATGCGTCCATAGTGTGATGTATGTACGTCACGTACTTCAAAGCCTGCACGTTCACGAGTTAGACCACCAGGACCAAGAGCCGATAGACGACGCTTGTGTGTTACTTCCGATAGGGAGTTGGTTTGGTCCATGAATTGTGAAAGCTGAGATGTGCCAAAAAATTCTTTAAGCACAGCAGCCACAGGCTTGGGGTTAATAAGGTCATGCGGCATAAGAGTTGCAACCTCTTGCAAGCTCATGCGTTCCTTTATGGCGCGTTCCATGCGCACAAGACCAATGCGATATTGGTTTTCAACCAATTCACCCACAAGGCGTACTCTACGATTACCTAAGTGGTCAATGTCGTCCGCTGGACCGTGATTATCTTTAAGGTTTACCAAGACCTTAATGGCAGTTAAAATATCCTCATCAGTAAGAACGCGCTTATCAAGCTCGGTTTCAATACCTAAGCGTTGGTTAAGCTTGTAGCGACCCACTGGAGATAGATCATAATAATCAGAGCTGCGGAATATATTATCAAAGAAGCTTGCGGCAATTTCAGCAGTAGGCGGTGAAGATGGACGCAAACGACGGTATATTTCTTCTTGAGCTTTTTCCATATCGCCAATGCGATCCATGACTAAGGTGTCACGAATGGAAGATGAAGCGTCAGCACCACGAGTATGAAGTACGGCAACACGAGTAATTTTTTCTTCGCGTAGACGCTCAACAAGTGCAGCGGTGAGTTCTTCAGCCGCTTCGGCTAAAACTTCACCAGTGCCCTTTTGAATAATATCTTCTGCTAGGAAAAGCCCCTCTAAACTTTGGGCAGCAACTTCTATGCGCTCAATTTTAGCATCACAAATTTGACGCCAAGCCCTTTTATTGATGGGTTTTCCTGATTTAACAATCACTGTACCATCAGGGGCAGTAATGTCGGTGTAGGCGTTTTCTTTACGGAATAAATGTTTTTCAACTTCCCAAAAAACGCGATTATTTTTTTCTAATTGATAAAATTCTCTGGTATAAAAATATTCAAGAATTTGAGCATTGTTCATGCCCATAGCCTTAAATAAGATGGTAGCAGGCATTTTACGGCGTCGGTCAATGCGAACATATAAAATGTCTTTGTGGTCAAAGTCAAAATCAAGCCAAGATCCACGCATGGGAATAACCCGACAAGAATAGAGCACCTTACGGCTAGTATGAGTTTTACCACCGTCATGCTCAAAAATAATGCCTGGTGAGCGTTGGAGTTGGTTTACAATGACACGCTCTGTACCATTAATAATAAAGGTGCCCTTTTCGGTCATAAGAGGCAAAGTGCCAAAATAAATGTCTTGTTCTTTTATGTCGCGTATGGTGCGGTTGGATGAAATTTCATCCACATCATATACCACAAGACGTACCTTGATGCGTATGGGGGCTTCATAAGTTAAGCCCTTAGAAATGCACTCGGCTTGATCATACTTGGGCTCTTGAATAATATAATCCACAAATTCAAGGCTTGCAGTACGGTTAAAATCCTCAATAGGAAATACAGTGCGAAAAACTCCCTCCAAGCCTTCGTTGGGTGAACGCATAGGTGCACCTTCTTGAAGAAACTTGCGATATGAATCCATTTGCAAGTTAAGCAAGTGTGGAATAGGGAGTGTAACTTTGATCTTGCCAAACTGTTTGGTGATCTGGCTCATTTGGATACCTCAAAGAGCTAACGGTTGTCCCGCATAGCGGGCTTGGAAATGCCATCTTACCATCTTGTTGATATAAGACGACAAAAACCCATACCTACCTAGACTAAGCAGGCTCATGGGTTTGAATGCAATAACATCATTTTGCTAATATAAACAAAGATTTGTTTCCGTATTCAGAAAACGCCATCCTTTGTATTCGTTCATCGGTCGGACAAAATAAGCGAAATTTTTACTCTTGGCAAGCATTTTTTTTTATTTTTTTTATTTTTTATTGTGGTAAATGTGTTTTTTAAATTTACGTTCAGCATAGCTAAGACTATTTTTGTTATATTAATAATATTAAATATTTAAATGGATTTTAAATTTTGTATAAATATTTGAAATTTGACTTTATGTATGGTAAAGGTTGATCGTGTGGTAAATTTGTATACTTATGGATAGATTAAAATGTACATGTGGACTTCTACCAACCTATACAAAGCAATTATCAAATTGCTAGTTATCCTTTGCCTTGTCTTGTCTTCAAGTCAAGCTCATGCAAAGTTGCGCATAGCTTACATAGAAAGCGGCAACTACATCGATAATAATTTAATTTTACAAGAAACTGTCAGATGGTTAGCGGATATGGATATTATCCAAAATGGCAGTAGTAATCTTCCTTTAAGTGCTACAAATAAAGAACTTTGGCAGTGGCTTGCTAAAAATGCTGGCGGGGACAAAGTTGAATTTGTAGCCGATGCATTTTTTTCTGCCAATTGGAACAGTACATTATTAAATAAGCAAATTGTAAGTCTAAGAAATCGCATAGCAAAAAATAAGGATATTGATTTAATCTTTACCTTTGGCACCAGTGCTGGTGTGACTATATCTAAGCGTATCACCAATGTAAATATTATGAACTTTACATCTGATAATCCCTTACTGCAAAAAGTAAATAGCATGCCTGGCGTTATTAGTAAAAATGTTCATACTAAGAGTGAATCTAGTAATGTGTTGCAACAGCTAGATTTATTTAAGTCTATATTTGATTTTAAACGCTTGGGTATATGCTATGAAGATAGTATAGAAGGCCGTGAGACTATTGCTTATGAGCAAATAGTAAATGCTGCAACTTTATACAATTTTCAAATTGTTGAGGAAAAAATTTCAAGCCTAGATGATAGTATAGAGAATAATGTACAAGCATTGCGGCAATGCCATGCCAAATTAGCCACAAAAGCTGACGCCATATATTTGACTGAAAGTATTGATATTGCACTTGGAAACTCAAAATACAATCTACCCATAATTTTGGAGCCCTTGGTAGAGCATAAAATTCCAAGCTTTTCTCAAAGGGGAGCTGAAGATGTGGCCTATGGAGCTTTGCTTGGTCTTATTCCCAGTGACTTTAGCGATATAGGTTATTTTGAAGCCAGTGTTTTGCGCCAAATTGTTGATGGTAAAAAACCTAGTGAAATTAATGAAGTTTTTGAAGGTAGCTATCGCTTAGCTCTTAACTTAGCCATGGCTCAAAAAATTAATTGGCCTGTATCTCTTGAGATACTATCATCCTTAGATAGAATATATTTCCAAATCCAATAGGATATTCATGTTAAAGTCAAAAGTATATTTTCTTTACACGTTTATATTATTTTGTGCTTTGAGCATCATACTAGTTTTGGGTTTTGTTTTGGCTCAAAATACGCATCAAAAAGATGCCATAACCGTGCGTCTTATATCTATGGCTGAGCTAAAAAGTAATCTTGAACATACCATAAGCTTGAGTAAGAATTATTCTGAAAGTACCAATTTTGCGCGTAGAATTAAAAATATTGTCATGCCATTTATGAGTGAGATAAATATGTCTGCCATTGCCTTCATTGGTAATGAAGATAATAGTAGTGTGTTTTACGCATACTCTAGTGATCCTAAATACAAATTAGCTAAATCACTGCCCAAAATTTTTGCTGGCACGCATGATTTATATAAGCTTATTGACTTTCAGGGGTTAAAGTGGATTAAGGTTGATTTGTATCAGGAAGATCGAAGTGGGTATGAAGAAAGACAGTACGTAGGTGCGTTTATAATGGGTTTTCCCAAGGAGGTCTTTATGATTTCTTTGGGCCAGTTTATAGTGCAACACTTCAAAGTATTAATGGCAATTTTTTTGATAACTAGTGCTCTTTTAGCTCTATTAGTGTTTAAAAGCCCACTTAGCTTTGTATCGCCGGATGGATTTAAGCTTCACAATAAATTCTATATTTTAGTTTTTATTGTGGTTTGTCAGTTAGCACTTGGGTCTAATATCGTTTACAATCTAAACAACTATTATGTTGAAGATGCACAAAATGTGGTGCGAGACACTGTATTGGTCCAAGCTAAAAGTATGAATAGAGTCTTTGAATTAGGATTGCCTTTGAGTACATTTAAAAACTCTGAAAACTTTATTAAATCCAAGCTTGAACTTAGTGAAGATATTTATTGTTTTAAAATTATGGATAAGGATAAGAATACTATAGCAGAAGTCATTTTTGGGAAAAATCGCTTTGATACTAAGCCAATTCAGGCTAAGCTTAGTGCAAAAAATCAGCTCATGGGTTATATTGAAGCTAGCATTGATATTGAAGCCATTTATAATAATTTGAAGTCCGATACTATGTTGCTGATGGTAGGAGTTGTTATAACGTTACTTCTTAACTTGGCAGCATTAATTTTCTATCAACGCTTGCATCACAAAGCGCATTTACCTTGATGCAAGCGTTGATTATTTCAAAAGTAAATTTAAATTAATACACGATATGTTATGGCTGGAGCAAGTAATAGACCGGCCTGTTTTATGCTTTCCAGTACCTTGTCCATGGAAGCGGCTTCTGCTTCGTGTGTCATAAATACTAGTGGAACTGCCCCTTGCTCTTGTGGCTTTTGTATAACTTGAGCAATACTAATGCCTTCATTGGCCATAATCCCTGAAATGTCACGTAAAACACCAGGGTTGTCATGGACCATAACTCGCATGTAGTAAGATGAACGTGCCTTGGCTGGAGGTAAGATTTGTGCACGTTTAAGTATTTGTTCTATAAATCCAGTATTATATGGTTTTGCATTTCTAGCAATTGAAAGTAAGTCACTAACAACTGCAGAGGCTGTGGGCATATCTCCCGCGCCACGGCCATGTAAGAATAGTGAGCCCACAGCATTGCCTTCTAAGCGTATGGCATTGTATGACCCTCCAACACTTGAGAGTAAGAAGCGATGATGCACAAGAGTTGGAAAAACTCCAGCCTCAAGTTTTCCATCCACTTCACGCACTTGACCAAGTAATTTAACTCTGTAGCCAAATTCTCTAGCAAAGCCAATATCAAGTTTACTCATATGTCTAATGCCCTTGATAGGCATTTCAGTGTAAGGGTATTCCACACCATAGGCTAAGCGTATAAGTAACACTAATTTGTGAGCTGCATCATGCCCATCAATATCAAGGGTAGGGTCAGCCTCAGCAAATCCAAGATCTTGGGCCTCTTGTAGAGCAGCATCAAAGTCAAGACCTTCAGTGCTCATTTGCGATAGAATATAGTTACTTGTGCCGTTTAATATACCCATAATGGATTGAATTTTATTACCGGCAAGGCTTTCTTTTAGGGTTTGAACAATGGGTATGCCGCCAGCTATGCTTGCTTCATAAAGTAGGCATAATTTCTTTTCATAAGCTTTTTGAAAAATATCTGCGCCAGCTTCGGCTAAAAGTGCTTTGTTGGCTGTCACTATATGTTTACCATTTTCAAGCGAATCTAAAATAAATTTGCGCGGTGTTTCAATGCCGCCCATAAGTTCGAGAACCACATCTATTTCAGGGTCATGGCTCATGGCCTGCATATCTGTAATTAGCTGTGCACCTTGAGGTAAGGAACAAGTCCTAACCTTGTTAGGGTCGCGTACCAAAATACTTTTGACTCTAATATGGCGTCCAATGCGCTCATGTATTAGGTTAGCACTTTCTTCAAGTACACGCACAACACCAGTGCCAACTGTACCATAACCAGCAATACCTACCACAAGTTCTTTATTGTTTTGCATATAACCTACCCAATGAATTATGTATTTATACTATGAAGTCTAGTTGATTTCTTTATTGCTTATGTATTGATTATAAAAACTGTCTAAATGACGTGCTTTGCCTGCTCAATAGCAATTTTAATCCTTGTCCTGCATAAAATTATTATCAGCAAGTGATAAATTAATAAAAAAATAAAATGATACTATAAAGTTGTGCAGGTCCTTCAATATAGACATTGCTTAAGCTATTTGTAAATAGTTAAATGGGTATATTTTACATTTACAAGGAGTAGCTTCATTGACAAAGTAAAATAAAACAGGGTATTTTGCCCCATAAAAAATTGTATAATTATGATATTGAATACTAAGCAGGATCAAAGTGAAAGGCAGACCAATTTTTCTTATAGGACCTCGTGCTTGTGGTAAATCTACTGTAGGCAAGGCTTTGGCCAAGCGTTTAGGTTGGGCCTTTGTGGATACTGATGCGATAGTTGAAACAAAAAATGCATCAAGTATCGCACAAATGGTTGAAGAACGGGGTTGGCAGTTTTTTAGGAGTTGTGAAAGTAAAGCTCTTCAAGAATGTATCAGGCCCAATGTGGTTGTTTCAACAGGTGGTGGTATAGTACTTGCCAATGAAAATAGAACGCTTATGCAAGAAAGTGGCTTCGTGTTCTTTTTGTCTGTACCAGTTGATGAACTTATTCAAAGGCTAAGTGTTAATGATAATGACCGTCCAGCTTTAACGCATTTAGGCACAGTAGAAGAGGTTGAATTAGTTCTTAATGAACGCCTACCTCTATATAAGGGTATGTCCCATTATGAAATTGATGGAGCACAATCTGTGTTAGAAATTGTGCATAGAATTCATGATGTTGTAACACGTAAAGTTTAGGGTGTTACTTACAAAAAGTGCACAAAATAATATTAATTTTGGAGAGAATATGTCTGGTAATACCTTTGGGCATTTATTTCGCTTAACTACTTTTGGGGAGTCACATGGGGTGGCACTTGGTGGTATTGTTGATGGTTGTCCGGCTAATATAGAAATTAATGAAACTTATATCCAAGAGCGCTTAAATAGGCGTCGGCCTAAGGGTATGGATGGTGGAGCGGATGCCTTAGCTACTACCAATCGTAAAGAATCAGATAAAGTACGTTTGCTTAGTGGGATTTTTGAAAATAAAACCACAGGAACTCCCATTGCTTTTGTAATTGAAAATGAAAATCAGCGCTCCGCTGATTATGGTGACTTGGCAAGAATATTTAGGCCAGGTCATGCTGATATTAGTTATGAACAAAAATATGGTTTTAGAGATTATCGCGGGGGTGGGCGCTCCTCAGGGCGTGAGACTGTGGCAAGGGTTGCTGGTGCAGCAATTGCTGAACGTATACTTGAGGCAATGGGGATAAAAGTCTACGCAGCCACTGTGGAAATTGGTGGTATTGGTGTTGATGAAAGCCTTGTGGATATGTCCAAGGCATTAGATCAACCATTTTTTGCGGCAAGCTCTAAAAGTATAGTTAATTGGGAAGAGCTAATTACAAAAGTTAGAAAAGAAAATGATACTCTAGGTGGCATTGTGCGCATTGAAGCTAAAAATGTTCCAGCTGGTCTTGGTGAGCCTGTTTTTCATAAACTTGATGCCATGCTTGCAGCAGCTTTAATGAGTGTTGGTGCGGTTAAGGGGGTTGAAGTGGGAGCTGGTTTTGCTGCTGCACGTATGCGAGGCTCAACTAATAATGACCCGATTTTAGCCGCACAAGATGGGCGTACAAGTTTTGCATCCAATAATGCTGGCGGCATTTTAGGTGGTATTTCATCTGGTCAAGATATTGTTTTGCATGCAGCCATAAAGCCCATTCCATCCATTGCTATGGAGCAAGATAGCATTGACCATAATGGTCAGGCTGTGAAGTTAAGAGTGGGTGGGCGACATGATATTTGTGCTATTCCGCGTGTGGTGCCGGTGATTAAGGCCATGGTGGAGTTGAGCTTAGCCGATGCCCTACTTATGCAAGGCCGTATGGAAGTGCTTAAATGAGTGAAACCCACGAAATCATCGCTGAAAGTGTAGAGCTAGATGCCAGTGTTGAGCGCATTTTTTTTCATAATGAAGAAAATGGTTATACAGTTATGCGGCTTATACCAAGTGGTGCAAAGGATATGTGTACTGCCACTGGGTATATGATTAACCCCAAGGTGGGTGTACAAGTTCATATTGTAGGTACTTGGGTAAATAATGCAAAGTATGGGCGGCAAATTGCCATGAGTAGTTGTGAGGAAAAATTACCAGCAACCACTGAAGGTATAAGGCTTTTCTTAGCGTCTGACTTGATAAAAGGCATTGGTGAGGTTGTGGCAGGGCGCATTGTGGAGGCTTTTGGTGAAAATACCATACGTATACTTGATGAAGAGCCAGAAAAACTTTCTCAAATACAGGGTATTGGAAAGAAAATTTTACCTCGTATTATAAAAAGTTGGAATGAAAATCGCGGTACACGCGAATTAATGGTTTTTTTGCAACCGTATGGTATTACGGCTAATTATGCAGTACGCATTTATAAGCATTATGGACCGTCGGCTTTAGAAATTATTAAAAATAATCCTTATGTTATGGCCATGGATATGCGTGGTATTGGCTTTGTCACAGCTGATAATGCTGCGCAAAAATTGGGTTTTAGCAAGGATAATCCTTTGCGTGCTGAGGCTGGTTTACTCTATACCCTTACAAAATGTTCTGATGATGGACATGTATTTATGCCTAAGGAGGCCTTACTCACCCTAACTTCAGATAATTTAGAAATTGCATATGATTTGGTGGAAGATGCTATTATAAGCCTTGAGCGAGATGGGCGCATTGTATGTGAAGTGTTGGAAGGTGAGGAAGGTATTTATCTATCGCGTTATTATCATTATGAAAGTAAAATTGCATTTTATTTAAAGCGTATTTTACACTCGCCAAAGTCAGTTCATTTTAAAAATCCAGAAGCTATTGTTGAGGAAGTGGTCAACTCATTATCCATTGATATGGCCCCAGAGCAAAGAGAGGCTATAAGCACTTCAACTCAGTCAAAGGTTATGGTTTTAACTGGTGGTCCAGGAACAGGTAAAACTACAATTATTAATGCTATTATTAAGGTATTTGAAAAGGTCAAAGCAAAAATTTTGCTTGCTGCTCCCACAGGGCGCGCTGCTAAACGCATGGCTGAGGCAACTAAACGAGAAGCTAAAACCATACATCGCTTACTTGAATTTAATCCTTCAGAAGATGGCTTTGCCAGAAATGAAAATAATCCACTAGCTTGCTCATTAATGGTTGTTGATGAAGCATCTATGATGGATACATTGCTTTTTTATCATTTATTAAAAGCAGCTCCTTTAGGCGCCACTATTTTATTAGTGGGAGATGTGTATCAATTACCCTCAGTTGGGCCTGGTAATGTGCTTAAGGATATTATAGCGTCCAAATCTGTTCCAGTGGTTGAGCTTACAGAAATTTTTAGACAATCTGCTGAAAGTGAAATTATTTGCAATGCGCACTTAATTAATAAAGGTGAAGTGCCCATGTTAGAGTCACATAAGGATAGATTAAGTGACTTTTATTTTATTCATCAAAATGATCCCGAAAGAGCCGCAGCCTTGGTAGTTGATTTAGTAAAAAATCACATTCCACGCCGCTTCGGTCTAAACCCTGTAGATGATATTCAAGTGCTAACTCCTATGCATAAAGGGTCCGTGGGGGCAGGCAATTTAAATACCTTATTACAGCAAGCTTTAGTGCCTAATAGAGATCAACAAATTCAGCGTGGAGAGCGTTTTTTTTGTATAGATGATAAGGTTATGCAAATCCGCAATAATTACGACAAAGACGTATTTAATGGTGATATTGGGCGCATTGTAATTATGGATATGAAGGAGCGCACCTTAACTGTGCGTTATGATGAGCGCAATGTTCCCTATGACTTTGATCAATTAGATGAAATTGTGCCAGCCTATGCCATATCCATACATAAATCCCAAGGTTCAGAATACCCAGCTGTTGTTATTCCGCTAATGACCCAACATTATGTGCTTTTGCAGCGTAATTTAGTGTATACTGGTGTTACGCGCGGTAAACAGTTGGTTATCTTGGTGGGCGAAAAGCGCGCCTTGCACATGGCCATTAAGAATAATCGCACTCACAAGCGCTTTACCCGTTTGTGCCAACGCTTATCCGTTCCTACCATTTAATAAAACGTGAAGTTTCACGTATTTCACTATTTGTTTTATTTGTAAAAAAATATATATTATGCTATAATAAGGCCGGACTAGGTTATTCATACCCATAAGTATTGGTTTATTATATGCATATAAGATTTTTTATACTTGTATTATCGCTGTTTATATGCTTTACCTCGCAAAGCATAGGAAAAGAAATTGTTTATCCTATGGCGGAGGCAAAGGTATATTTTTCACCGCGCGGTGGTGCAGAGCAAGCTATAGTTAATGCACTGGATTGTGCTAAAGATGAAGTGCGCTTAATGGCTTATAGCTTTACTGCCAAACCAATTGCTGATGCTTTAATTAGGAGCCATAAACGTGGAGTACATGTAACTGTTATATTGGATAAATCACAATTAAAGGCACGTGCTAGCAAGATGAAGGATTTGGTTAATCATGGAATTTTGGTTTACGTGGATAGAGCCCATGCTATTGCACATAATAAGGTGATTATCATAGATAAAAAAACTATTATTACCGGTAGTTATAATTTTAGTCAGGCTGCTGAACAACGTAATGCTGAAAATGTTTTAATTATGGATGCCAAAGAACTAGCACAAAGATATTTACAAAACTTTGAAAAGCATATGCAACATTCTATAAGAATAGTAAAATTTTAAAAAATACAAAAAATGCGTGAATATTCGCAAACTCGCACTAAAAAACTTTTTATTGTATCATAATAATGCCGTTTACTAAATGTAAAAAATCTTGTAGATAATTAAAGTAAATAATATAGTTCTTGATAATAAAAACTATTTGTGATAATGAAGCATGTATAAATGAATTTTTTAAGGAGGCCTTATAATGAAACGTATTTTTGGTTTATTTTCTCTTCTACTTGTTTTTGGTCTGGTAGTATCCTTTGCAAGCACAGCTCAAGCCGCTGGTAAGTCAATGGACGTTGAAGTTTTTGAATTGACAACAGAAAATCCTTCTGGTTTAGGTAAATCCCTAGGTAAGGTGACCTTTGTTGAAACTCCCGATGGCTTAATTATTAGACCAATGCTAAAAGGTCTTCCTCCAGGTAGTCATGGTTTTCATATTCATGAAAATCCTGACCTTGGTCCAGTAGAAAAAGATGGTAAGCTTGTAGCTGGTTTAAAGGCCGGTGGGCACTATGATCCTAAAATGACAAAAATGCACTTAGGCCCTTATGATGATGCTGGTCACTTGGGTGACTTGCCAATTCTTTTTGTAGCTAAGGATGGCACAACCCCTGTGGCTTCACTAGCTCCACGTATTAAATCTTTAGACATGATTAAAAATCGCTCTCTCATGATTCATGTGCATGGCGATAATTATTCAGACAAGCCCAAAACTCTTGGCGGTGGCGGTCCTAGACTAGCTGGCGGAATTATTAAATAGTCGACATTGAAAAACATGATAACTGTTTGAAACAAGACAGTTTTATAGTTTAAATGAGCTAGTAAAATTGCCAGAAACAAGAGCATGGCACGAATTTCTGGTAATTTTATGTAGCAAAAAACAAGTTTTTTAGCATCGACTAAATAGTTTTTTTGTCTTTGAAAATTTAAATCCCCATGGAGTTTATTCATGGGGATTTTTTTGCATTTTGCAAAATTACTGAATCAATATTTATCTTCATTACATAATACATATAATTGTGTAGCCAGGTTATCTAAAACACGAGCCGGATGTACATTATAAAAAAGTGCGTCTTGGGCTTCATCTAGCTTTTGGGCCAGAGCTAGGCTTTGTTTGGGGCTAAGTCTTGAAAACCATTGACTAAGTGTGCCCATGTTCTTTTCTGCTGCAAGGGCAGGTAATAAACATTTTTGACAAAGTAATACAATTTGTAACGCCAGATTATGATCAATGGTTCCCTTAGCTAAATCCCACCATTTGCGGCCATCTTGTAAAAAATTAGCAAGGCCTTGTTCCCATATGCTAAGTTCTGCTGTTATATGACGAGTTTTAGGCCAGGGTAGAGTTAGCACCCATGAACGTGAAACTAAGGTTGGCAAAAGTTGCTCACGTTGCGGAGTAAGTAATACAAAAATACTGGTAGGTGAGGGTTCTTCTAAAACCTTTAGTAGAGTATTGGCAGCGGAGTTGCGTTTCATTTCTATACCATTCATGATCACAACTCTTTTTTTGCCACTGCGGGTGGAGTCAGCCACCCGTGATTTTATATTAACAGCATTGTCTTTAGATAAGGCACGAATAGGGCCAGGGTTTTCTTCGTCTTCAGTATTGCTAATTCGTCCATCATAAACTAGCACATCCATATGTAAGTCTGCGCCAATATGTAAGCAGGCTTGGCATTTGCCACAAGGCGCTTTGCCTAGCTCCTCATGCTGTGAGTCACAATGCTGCAAAGCGGCCCAAAATCGTGCTAGTGCAAGGCGTTCTTCTTCTAATCCGCCCTCAATTAAAAGAACTTGGGGCGGATTAATGGCAAGCTTGCACAAAATACTGCGTACGTGGGCCAATTGATCTTGCCAAGCAGGGGCAAGAGCTTCTTGGGATGCATGGGCAGAAAGTTCTGGGCCAATATGCTTTGCAGCCTTTGCCATAAATTCTATAATTTTATGGTTTGATTACGCTCTGGGCCAACAGAAACATAGCTTATGGGCACATGACATAATTCTTCAATGCGTTTAACATATTGTTGCACTGCTTCTGGTAGACTATCCCAAGTGGTGCAAGAACTAATATCTTCCATAAAACCAGGTAGCTCTTCATATATTGGCTCAACATTGTCCAGAGCATTTTCCTCTTGTGGTGGAAAGTAAATGGTCTTACCTTCATATTTATAGCCAGTACAAATTTTAAGGGTGTTGAACCCTTGCATAACATCAAGCTTGGTAAGTGCAATGCCAGTAAGGCCGTTTAAACGTACACTTTCGCGTAAAATAACCATATCTAACCAGCCACAACGACGGGCTCGACCAGTAGTAGCACCAAATTCATGACCATTAGCTCTTAGAGTTTCGCCAGTTTGGTCTAATAACTCAGTTGGAAATGGACCAGCACCTACCCTTGTAGTATAAGCTTTAACTATGCCAATAATGTTATCTAGGGCTCTTGATGAAGCACCACTACCAACAGCAGCATTGGCAGCCACGGTGTTTGATGATGTAACAAAAGGGTATGTTCCATGGTCAATATCAAGATGTGTGCCTTGTGCACCTTCAAATAATATGCTTTGCCCCTTTGCCCAAGCTTGATCTATTTCAGTGGAAATGTCTGCAAGGTATGGTAAAATACGCTCAGCAATAGTCATTACTTCATTGAACACATCATCCACAGCCAATGGGGTGGCATTATATAGCTTTGTTAGAAGGACATTTTTTTCTTCAAGGGCAACTGTTATCTTTGTGCGTAACAACTCTTTGTTGCCAAGGTCACTTGCGCGCACACCAATACGTGACATCTTATCTTCATAACATGGCCCAATTCCACGTCCGGTAGTTCCAATTTTATTACCAGCTTTATGGTTTTCACGTGCCACATCAATAGCTTTATGATATGGAAGAATAAGATGAGCTTTTTTACTAATTTTTAGTCTCTTAGGTGAAACATCAATGCCTTTGGCTATAAGCTTGTCTATTTCTTCAAGTAAAACAAATGGATCACAAACTACCCCATTGCCAATGCAACAGAGCTTGTCTTCATGTAGTATACCTGAGGGGATAAGGTGTAGTATGGTTTGTTCTCCACCAACCTTGATGGTATGCCCTGCATTATTACCGCCTTGAAAGCGAACGATAACATCTAAATCTGAGCTAAGTAAGTCAACAATTTTACCCTTACCTTCGTCACCCCATTGAGCACCGATAATGACAATATTTGACATTTTTAGTCCTGCCTATTGGATATTTTAAACTTTATAAGTAAATTATTATATTATACACAAAAAACCAGTGTGCTTGTACTATGTCACGCCTTTGAAGTCAAATGTCTTTACCGTGTACATGAGTAAAATTTTCATATTTGCATGCTAAGAGTTTATTTTTTGGATTTATTTTTTTTTCGGTCCCCAAAGCTTAATTGTGTGGCACGTTCTTTCACTGGTTCTTTATCGTCATTAACAAATCTTTCCAAACTAAACTTTGGATTTTCTGGTGCATCTGTGCTTTGTGGGCGTAATTGTGTTGCCCATTGATAATTAAAAAGTTGATTTTTCCATCTTTTTGCTTGAATGAGTGAAAAAATTAATGCTGCTTCTTCCCAACGTTTTGTTGGTTCAAAGCGATTAACTTTATTAGCATAATTATCCCACAATGCAGTGAGTGAAGCTTCATCTATGGAGTCTAGTTGTTTGGCAAGCTTTATTAAAAGTTGTTCCATAATGTTTCCTTATTATAGCCCTTTGTATTTTAAGCAAAGCCTATCATGAAATAGGCATTGCGTACTCTACGCCAAAATTCTATAGGCTTCAAATGAAAATTGCCCCCTAGCCCGACTTATGGTAAGAACAAGCCTACATGAATTTGTAATTGTCATATACAAACGAATAATGCAGGGGATAAAGATGGGTAATTTAAAAAATATGTACAAAGATGTTGTCAAAGACGCATTTCCAGATACCATGACTATTAATCTTGGTGATGAAACTTTAGTTTATAAAAAACGCACTTGGACTTTGGATAATGAAGAAAAAGGCTTGCGCTATGGGGAAAATCCTGATCAGCCGGCTGCACTTTATCAAATGGTAGAAGGCTCCATTAGCTGTGGTGGACTAACTTGGCGTGGTCCAAAGCAAGGTATTGTTTCTGCCATGACTGAAGAGCATATGCTCCAAGCTGGTAAACATCCAGGAAAAACGAATATTACTGACGTAGATAATGGTGCTAATATATTGCAATACTTGGCTCAATATCCTGCCGCTGTTATTCTTAAACATAATAATCCATGCGGTGCTGCTTGGCATAGAGAAAGTATAGCCATAGCCCTTGAGAAAGCTTTTTGGTGCGATCGTATTGCTGCATTTGGTGGGGCTGTGGTTGTTAATCGTTCTTTAGATATGGCATGTGCTAAGTTGATTGCGGCCAATTATTTTGAGGTTGTAGCTGCTCCTGCTTTTGATGAAGGAACTTTAGATGTATTAATGGGTCGAAAAAATTTAAGAATTTTACGCTTACCAGGTTTGGCTAATTTAGAAAAACTCACTGAATCTGCCTTCCTAGATATAAAAAGCCTTGCCGATGGTGGCATAATTTTGCAAAAATCATTTGTTAATCGCATCTTAAGTGCATGTGATTTTGAAGCTGCCAGCACCACTAAGGATGGACTAAGTGTGAGTACACGTAAACCTACGCCACAAGAACTTGAAGATCTATACTTTGCCTGGGCTGTGGAGGCTGGTGTTACCTCAAATTCAGTTATATTTGCTAGCCAAGGTGCAACAGTTGCCATTGGCACAGGGGAGCAAGACCGTGTAGGCTGTGTTGAGCTTGCCATACATAAAGCTTACACTAAATATGCAGATACACTTTGCTTTAATGAACTTAATATGACTCTATATGACCTTAAGGCCAAGGCCGAAAATGATGCACAGGCAAAAGCTAGTTTAGATGATATTGAAAAACGTACCAAGGAGGCCTGTGGAGGTTTGAAGGGCAGCGTGCTTGTGTCTGATGGGTTCTTTCCCTTTAGGGATGGTGTAGATGTGGCCCTAGCTCAAGGTGTTACAGCTATTGCACAACCAGGCGGATCTATGCGTGATTATGAAGTAATTATGGCTTGTAATGAGCATGAGCCACAGGTGGGCATGGTCTTTACCGCTCAACGCTCATTTAAACATTAGTTTGCTCAGGGTCAGCCTTGGCTTGTTAGCTAAGTGGCCGGAACCGAAAAACATGACAACTACTTTTAAACAAAATTGTTTGCAACTACAACTATATCTGTATGATATTAGTAAAAGTAAGTAAGGCGACAACTTCAAGTTTATAAACCCTTGAAGTAATGAAGCTTTATAAGCTTTATGAAAACAAATTTTGTTTTTGAATTTTTTGATTTAGCATGAAAAAAGCCCTCAGGAGAGGGCTTTAGTGCATAGGGTAGGGGATCCCAATGCTATTTGAGGAGTTCTTGCTCTAGTTGACTGTTAATTTTTCTTTCATAAAGTTAAATCGTTCGTCTCTATTTTTAGCTCTGCTTTGGCAAGCACATGACTTACATGCACCTTCACACTTACAAGATTCTTTCATAAAGAGTATCCTGTTGCCTTGGTGACCAATTTGTCCAATTTGCTCTAATTGTGAGCTATGATAACCTTTAAAAATTACATTACGTGAAGGTATGTGGGCGTAGCACTGCTTAAAATCGTTGCAATATTTATCATTTATGGGGTCAAGCTTACGCACATCTAAAAAAATTCTCTCTTCAGCATTTTTTGCCTCATTAATTAACGCTGAAAAGCTTTTTAAATCATGCTTAGTGAAACGTCCTGATAGGGTAATATGTATACCAGTAACACTTTTACGTACGGCCATACTGAAGGCTTGTCCCATATGCTACTCCTTTAATCTAAATCTTTAATGATTGATATTAAAGCCGTATGTTGGTTTGATATAATTAACTGAGGTTCCAAGGTTTAAGGAAGGAAAGCTTGTAACCTAATTTCTTCAAGTTATTATAGTAACAACATACGGCTTTAATTCTTAATTATGCTGCCCCAGCAAGCACACTTTTAATAAAGTCATCAATGGATCCTTTTTCAGATTGTGGCTCTCCATCAATTTTTAAGGTATCGATTACTTCTGCACCCATTGCGCTAAGCTTTTGCTCAATGGCATCTACAGCACCACAAAAATATGTATAGCTACTATCACCACAACCAAAAACTGCAGTCTTTTTACCTTGAGCATTAATGCTATCAAATTCATCAAAAAGTGGTATAAAGTCGTCTTGTAATTCAATTTCTTCGTCACCCCAAGTGGAGCAGCCAAAAAGTATTAGGCCGTAATTGTCACAAAGACCACTGGCAGACACACTGTCAGCACTTTCATTTGTTACTTCATAGCCTTCTGCAATAAGTGCTTTTTCTATGTGTGAAGCCACAAACTCAGTATTTCCAGTGGTAGAACCATAAACAATTAAAGCGTTTTTCATAAAATCTCCTTATTATTTTTACTTGATTGAGAATGATATTCATAATCATGAAATAATGCAAGTGATTTTTTCAAAAACTTATCATGTTCTCACGTCATTGATTCCGATTTGCCCATTTTTAGCTGAATGTGTGATGTTCGGTAAAGTTTTTTTCGCAGCTCGGCACTTTCGCGTTGCTTCACCGCCGGCTAATTGCTCAAAAAACCTTCCCCATCCTCACACATTGCCTCGGTAAAGAATTCTGCTAGTGGTAATATTCTCTAAATCGGAATAACGTGATCATGTTCCTCAGTACCCGATTATAATACAAAATACTTTTTTGACTTGTAACTTTGATTATGTTAGTGACTTTGAGCGTTTATATGGTCGTTGCATTTATAAAACAAGGTGTTGTGCCTGTTGCTATCTCAAGTGTGTTGTTCTAGTGAATAGGTGTTATATATGATCTTTTCAACTCGTACAGTGGGAATTTTTGAAGCATTACTTTCTGCTACATTTTTTGGATTAATTCCGGTGCTTTTTTTGCCTATCTATGAGGCTGGTATAAGTCCTGAAACGAGTTTGATCTATCGCTTTGGATTTGCGGCACTTATGATGCTTGTGCCTATTAAACTCAAGGGGCAATCATTACACATTCCTTTTAAGACACTGCAAACAATTGCTCTTGGCGGATTTTCTTACTATCTAGGGGCACTTTTTCTTTATTCATCCTTCACCTACATAGCTAGCGGCATTACTGTAACAATTTTCTTTACCAACCCCATATTTGTAATGATTGTCATGGCTGTATTTTATAAAGAAAAAATTGAACTTTATAAAATTATCTTTAGCTTAACTACCATGTGCGGCATAGCACTTTTTTCTGGTGTTTTTAATGTAGGGACAAATATAAATCCCATAGGTGTGATTTTAGCCATATTGTCTAGTGTATCATTTGCTTTTTATGTTCTTGCTTTATTTAAATTACAATGTTTGAAGAGCAGTATGGAGGTTGCTTCATTCTATTTATTTTCATCATGCACATTTTTTGCTTGTATATATAGCATAATGACTAATGAGTTTATGCTTGCAACTTCTAGTTTTGTATGGTTGTTTTTGGTATTATCTGCACTTATTACAGCAGTTTTACCCAATGTTTTGCTTATGTCAGCTATTAAGAAGATTGGTTCTGTTCTTGCCACAATATTAGGCGTTATGGACCCCATAACCGCTGTGGTGATTGGGGTCATAGTATTTAATGAGACTTTGGATGTGTATATTGTTAGCGGAATAGCTATAGTGCTAGTTTCGGTCTTACTAATAACCATACTACCGATGTTAAGAAAGTAGGTAGTTGATTTAAGTAGTTTTTTATATTATAATCTTAGTTTTTTGTATAAGGTGTATTTTAATTATATGGAAACAACATAGCCCATATCTGCCTTTATCATGGGTGAATTTCTGATTAAAACGTCAAGCTCAAATGCTTTTTCATATTCGCCTTTTACCGCAAGAGCACAAGCAATATTGAATAAGTTTTCTTCAAGCTCCCAAGCGTCATTGTCTTTGATATCGGCCGGATATTTATATAGAATTTTGAGCATTTTTTCCAGTACCGTATGAGGTGGGATTTGTACGCTTGGTTGTGCTGTTGGTGTTTCTTGTTTTTCTGTTAAGCCTTGCTGAAAAATTTGAAGTAAGTGATTAAGGGATTTTGTTTGATTGTAGTCCCTTTTTACACGTGCTTTACCTTGCTTTGCAATGTGCATGGCCTCATCTTTGCGTGTGAGGTAGTGGCGCAATTTCTTTTCAAAGTCCTCTGTGGAATGGTATACAACCACTTCTTCATTTGGCTTGAAGAATTTATCCAATCTTCCCCTGTGCTCTGTAAAAGCCAAAACGCCATAGGCTGTATGCTCAAATAGGCGCATATTTGATGCATCTCCACCATTAAGGCATAAAATTGGTTGGCCAAATTTATTCGCATTTAGTTTACCAATTTTGTCTATGCCTATGCGCGATCTTACTAGCTCCTTATACATACTTTTACCGTAAAGTGGCGGATGCATATGTTTTTTAATATGTTCTTGTATACTTTCTGGGGTGTCAGTTAAGTATAAATCCATCTTGGTGTTTAGTTCATAATTAACCTTGCAAGTGATATCTAAAATGGCTCGTCTGTCTGCATGGCAATGTGGAACAAAGGGGCTTTGATAAGTGCCACAATAGATTAAATCTCTAGCGTATGCTTGATTATTAAAACTATTTTCAAAAACAGGTGAGAGACCAAATAAATATGGTATGGCCTTCTTTACTCCAAGATGTGGGGCTAAATTTCTAATTCTACGTAATGGAGATAGTAAAATATCAAAGCCATGCCAATTCACATCTAAATCAATGGAGGCATTGCGCCAAGTAACTACAAGTCTAGGTTGAAAGCTTAGACTTTCTAAGAAATAACCATCAAAGTGGTGGTTGTCAGTGAATAATAAAACGTCTGGTTTAAAAGATTCGATCTGAGCTGCAAGAACTTTTTGTTCCCAAGCGTTAGTTTCAAAAATATCAAGGGGTACACCATTTTCTAAGCACCATGCACGTTGGGCTGGCATGGCATTGCTATAGATGAGTTTGGTATTACAACCCAATTTTGTTAGCAGTGGCGCAACCATATACATGTCTTGCATGCCATGTTCATACAGCTTATGAATTTGTTTGCTAAAGCTTTGTCTAGCTACATGTGGGAATAAAGAATAAAAAAAAGGTACATAGCTTGGATAATGGGTATGTACTTGTAGGATACGTAAAGGACGGCCTTCATATTGACTTGGTTTTGATATGTTAGACATAAATTCCTCAAAATATACTAGATGTAGTGATGCGATAGTTTTAAAGCCAATGTGTAAGTTAATGCATTAATTGTTTGTGGTTAAAAAAGTCACTGTTTAATAATTTTTTTCAATTGTTAGCATATTTTCAGCGCCACCTAATTAGATAAGTTTGGTCTTGTTTTGCAATTCGTATTTGCACTGCTACTCATGTTTTAAGTCTTGTGACAAGTAATCGTATACACTGTAAAAACCTATTATGTAAATTATGTTATGTCAATTAGAATACGCATGGAAGGGTTAATATATTGCTGTGTATTGTTGTGTGTATCTCTTATATTATAGCGCTTTAAGTTTAAGTTTGATGTTGGACATTTAATGTATTCGTTTATCTTTGTTTTTTCAGCAATACCATACTTCAACACGTGATTCCGATTTAGAAAATATTACTACTAACAGAACTCTTTGCCGAGGCAATGTGTGAGGTTGGGGAAGGTTTTTTGAGCAATTAGCCGGCGGTGAAGCAACGCGAAAGTGCCGAGCCGCGAAAAAAACTTTACCAAACATCACACATTCAGCTAAAAATAGCCAAATCCGAATGACGTGCATACTTCAATACCTCTACAAAATTATTGAGCGAGTAAGCTTTTAAGCAATACAAGTTTACCGCAAAGTAAAAAATTGAGCTAAAAAATAATTGTGTATGGCCCTTAACTTCAATGTAGCTTTTAGCCTCTCTTAAGCCATTTTATGTGATAAAAGTTTTCAAAAATACAAGCTATAATATTGACAATCAAAATCATTTTTATTATGTTTCAGCCGATGCATTTGGATAAAATTTTGAAATGTCATCAGTTATGCACCTCATGCAAACATTTTTCAAACAAAGGAATAAAAATGATAAAAACATTAGTTCAGGGTGAACTCAATGTAGAGTATGTCGTCAAGTCTATTGAAACAGTAGGTGATGAAGAGATGGAGAAATTTTTATTTTCTCTTGGCTGTTATGAAGGCCAAAAAGTCACTATTGTGTCAAAGCTTAATAAAAATTTTGTTATAACTATTAAAGATGCTAGATATAGTATTGATGAAAGTTTAGCAAATGCTATATTGATTAATTAGTTGTTAAGGAGAGATGTATGAGAATAGCACTGGCGGGTAATCCTAATAGCGGCAAAACAACTTTGTTTAATGCTATAACTGGTAAGATTGAAAAGGTTGGTAACTGGGCTGGGGTTACAGTTGAGAAGAAAGAGGGAAGCATTAAGCAACATCTTTTAAGTGATTCACAGTCAATGGTTGCAGTGGATTTACCTGGTGCTTATTCTATGTCGCCCTTTACTTCTGAAGAAAATGTAACCCGTAAATTTGTTCAAGATGAAAATCCAGAAGCTATCATTAATATAGTTGATGCAACAAATTTGAGTCGTAGTCTTTTCTTTACTACCCAGCTTTTAGAGGTGGGTGTGCCAGTGGTTGTAGCCTTAAATAAAAGTGATTTGAATTTAAAAAAAGGCATAACGATTGACTTGCAAAAGCTTTCAGAAAAGCTGGGTTGTCCTGTAGTTGCCACCACTGCTACTAATTCAAGCGATAATGGCCTAAAGGAACTTATGGCCACAGTTGCTAGTGTAAGGGGTAAAGGCCAAGTTGCTCCATTTAGTCAAGAAGTTCATGCTGCCAATAAAGAAGAAGCTAGAGACTATGACCTTAAGCGTTATGATTTTGTAAACGCTATTGTTACCGAGATAGAAAAACGTTCGGAGGCTTATAATAAACAATCTATGCAAGATGCCGCTGATCAAATTTTAGCTAATAAGTATCTGGGTATTCCTATATTTGCTCTTGTTATGTGGGCTGTATTCTATATTTCACAAACCACACTGGGTACATTTATTGCCGACTTCTTGGTAGGCTATATTGACATGTTTAATGAATGGGCTGGTGAGGCCTTGGGTGATGATATTTCACCTCTTGCACAATCTTTATTATTAGATGGTATTGTTGGTGGTGTGGGTGCAGTTGTTGGATTTTTACCACTTATTATGGTAATGTTTTTCTTGCTAGCTCTCTTGGAAGACTGCGGATATATGGCTCGCGTAGCAGTGGTTATGGATAGATATATGCAATTTGTTGGTCTTTCCGGTAAATCTATCATTCCCATGGTTATTGGTACAGGTTGCGCCATTCCTGGAGTTATGGCAACGCGTACCATTAGAAATGAGCGTCAGCGCAGAACAACAGCTATGCTAACGCCCTTCATGCCTTGTGGAGCTAAGCTACCTGTAATTGCACTTTTTGCTGGGGCATTTTTTGCTGATGATCCATGGGTAGGTACATCTATGTACTTTATGGGTATTGCCTTAATTGTTTTTGGGGCTTTTTTGATTAAACGTATTTCTGGGAATAGAGATGCACAATCATTCTTTATTATGGAGCTACCTGAGTATCAATTCCCAAGTTTGGGTCGTGCTGCGTTATCCATGTTATCTCGCGGTAAGGCCTTCTTGATTAAAGCAGCAACAGTAATTCTTGTGTGTAATGCTGTAGTGCAAATTATGCAAACGTTTGATTGGTCCTTCAATGTGGTTGCTGAGGGTGCAGAAAGTACAAGTATTCTAGCATCTGTGGCAGGCCCTTTTGCCATTTTATTATTACCACTAGGCTTTGGAGCATGGCAACTTGCAGCGGCAGCAATCACTGGTTTTATTGCCAAGGAAAACGTAGTTGGTACATTAGCAGTTGTTTATGGGATTACAAACTTTATTGACACAGAAGAACTAGCCCTTATTGATGGAGCAAGTTCTGTTGCTCAAACCATGGGCATGACCCAAGTGGCGGCTCTTGCATATCTTGTGTTTAATTTATTCACCCCACCTTGCTTTGCAGCCATTGGGGCTATGAATGCTGAAATGGAAAATAAAAAATGGCTTTTTGCTGGTATAGGTTTGCAGTTTGGAACTGCATTTGTGGTAGCATTTTTAATTTATCAAATTGGTACACTAATCACATTAGGCACAGTGGGTACAGCATTTATTCCTGGCCTTATAGTAGTTGCTGCATTACTTAGTTTGTTGGTTTATTTAGTCAAAAAGGGGGATTCCATTTCTGCTCAAACATATAAGGCAGCTGTTGTTCGATAGGTAATCTATTTATATCAACCTTTCTCATGGTTAGTGATGATTTTACTAACCATGAGGAATATAAACTTAAAGGGGCAAAAAAATGAATGAATTTATTGTTTGGGCAATAATTTTTGCTATTTTAGGTTCGGCCGTGGGATATATTGTTGTGCAAAAGAAAAAGGGTGTAAAATGCGTTGGTTGCGCATCAGAAACCCCATGCGCTTGTCTACAAGAAAAAGAACATAGTTGCGCTTGTCAAACAAATACATCACAAGCTAGTAGTTGTTGTGGTAAGCATACTGTTCCCTTAAGTTAAAGAACCTTGTCCTTCCTTTAAAGCTCTCATGGCCTTGCTGTGGGAGCTTTTTTGTTGTGAACGAAAACCTCCCGCTAGGTTGGTGAATTCTTACTTTGTAATTTTGCTTGAGATAGGTACACATTTGATTTAAATTTATGCCATGATGCAAAGACCGGAAGCTCAAACTATTCCAACTACGCCAGGTGTATATATCTTTAAAAATGCGCAAGGTCGTATTTTATATGTAGGCAAGGCTAGGATTTTGCGTAAGCGTCTAATGTCTTATTTTAGGGAAGATGGTTTACCCGCAAAAACTAAGGCTATGTTACGCCATGCTATAAGTGTTGAAACGCTTTCCACCAATACAGAAAAGGAAGCTTTGCTCTTAGAGTCAAGTTTAATTAAAAAACATCGCCCGCATTATAATATTGTTCTACGCGATGATAAACAATATGTATTATTCAAAATTTCATCAAAGCATCCCTATCCACGCCTAGAAGTTGTTCGTACAGCTAAACGAGATAAAGCAATGTACTTTGGACCATTTACCTCGGCCCAAGCGGCAAGAGAAACATGGAAATTATTACACAAAGCTTTTCCGCTTAGGCGCTGTACTGATAGGGCCATGCAAAATAGGTCTAGGCCATGTTTGTATCATTTTATGGGACAATGCCCAGCTCCTTGTATGAATTTAATTAGTCCACAAGACTATGCTCAAGGTGTGCAAAGGGTAGCTGAGGTTCTTGCTGGACGTTCTGGAGCTTTGTTGCAAGAACTTGAGCTAGAGATGCATCTTGCCTCTGAAGCGCAAGAGTATGAACGAGCTGCAGTATTGCGTGATCAAGTACGCTCGGTAAAGCGTACGGTGGAACGTCAAGCCGCAGTACTTCCCGGTGGTGCAAATATGGATGTTGTTGGTCTTTATGCCGCCGAAAATGGTATGGCTTTGGGCATTTTATTTGTGCGAGAAGGTCTACTTATGGATGGTAGAACCTTTTTTTGGTCTGGGCTTGATTTTGAGGATAGCCCAGAGTTAATGATATCCTTCTTAGCCCAATTTTATGGTGCTATTACACCTCCAGCGCGTATAGTTTTACCTTGGATTCCTAAGGCGGAAGATGCAGAAATAGAAGCTGAAGACAGCCATATGCTTAGTACTTTAGCTCAAAGTTTAGGTGATATACGAGGTGGTGCGGTGCGCATTGTAGCCGCAAAAAGTGTGGAAGAAAACGGACTTGTGGATATGGCCTCAGCCAATGCTAGGGAGGAGGCTTTGCGGCGCAAAGGTCAATCTATGGAGGAGCGCTTAGCCAAAGCATTGCACTTACAATATGCCCCAAGGCGTATAGAATGTGTTGATGTTTCACATACTTCTGGTAAGCAAAATCGTGTAGGTATGGTGGTTTTTGAGGATGGCAAAGCTCAAAAATCTGCCTATCGTAGCTATGCTATGCCAGATAGTGCTGATGACTATGCAACTCTTGCGGCTTGGGTTTTGCGTCGTTTAGACTCAGGTCCACCATGGCCTGATCTTTTACTAATAGATGGCGGTAAAGGCCAATTAAATGTGGTGCAAAGAGCTTTGAAAGAAGCTGGTAAGGAGGGGCTTTTTGCTTCAGCTGCCATAGCTAAAGCGCGTCATGAAGATGGTCGCTCCGATAGGCGAGCTGGTAATATTAGTGATAGAATTTTTTTGCCTGAACGTAGTAATCCATTACCATTACGTGAGGGCGCTCCAGAATTATTATTTTTGCAATATGTGCGTGATTGCACACATAGTTTTGCTTTAGGTAGGCATAGAACTGCAAGAACTGGTGCTGCTTTATCTAGTGAGCTTATGCGTATACCTGGGGTTGGTTTAGCCACTGCTAAATTGCTTTGGCAACATTTTTCCAGCCTTGAAGCTATGCGCAAAGCTACCCTAGAAGATTTAATAAAAATCCCAAGCATTGGTAAGGCTAAAGCCAAAAGCTTACAAGAACAATTAAAAAAGCTTTAGTTTAAAAAAGCATAATAATTTTTTACAACGACTTTTAAAATAATTAAAATTTTTTTTTAAAACCATCTCAATTACGTTGCTATTTGAATGAGAGTAATGTAGTTTATTTAACTTAATATCTCTATATATTAAGTAGTTTCTAACCCCAGTGATAATCTAATAAGTTGAGTAGCCAAGGGGAAAGCATGAATACACATATTCAAAAGGAAGAAAAGAGTTTTGGTATAACGTTAAAGTTAGCATTTATTTTATTAATGCTATTTTGGACGCTTATTCTTGGAGCTTCGCTTTGGTTTAATATGAATAATACCTATAGCTACAGCGAAGCAGCCGCTCGTATTCAAGCGCGCACAGCCTTTGAAAAAGATGTTATTTACCGTAATTGGAACTCCATGCTTGGTGGAATCTACGCACAAATTACCGAAAATACACCACCTAATCCATATCTTGATGAAAATGGTCGAGATGTTACCACAAATAATGGCTTAGAACTTACCAAGATTAATCCTGCCTATATGACAAGATTAATTCATGAAATAGGTGCTACAGAGGGAGGTGTTCAAGGGCATATCACCAGTAATCTTCCTATTCGGCCTGCCAATAAGCCCACAGAATGGGAAGCACAGGCTCTTGTACTTTTAGAAAGTGGTCAAGCAGAAGAAGTTTCAGAAATACGAACAGTTGATAATAAAGAGTATTTATATTTTATTAGACCATTGATGGTGCAAGAGAGCTGCATGCCTTGCCATGCATTTCAAGGTTATAATGTAGGGGCAGTAAGAGGCGGTATAAGCGTGACTGTTCCCATGAGTCCCTTCAATGAAGTAGCCCATGAAAATATAATTAAACTTGTGAATACACATGTAATAATATGGTTTTTGGGTGGCCTATTTTTGGTATATGGATTTAAAACAATGTTGGTTCATGAGAAAAAGAGAGATTATGCCGAACGACAACTATATGAACTTAATCAAGAATTAGAACAAAAAGTTAATGATGCTATTGAAGAAGTAGAGAAGAGGCAAGTAGCATTACAGAATTTTATTAATAATAATGACGGATTGGCCTACTTAAAGGATAGTAAACTTCGATATACTATGGCTAATAAGAACTATGAGCATTTTACTAAAAGCTATTTATTCCTACAAGGGAAAAACAATGCTGACGCAGGCTTACATGCTGAAGTCTTTGAGGAAATAAGCATTTACGAAAATGAAGTGCTTTCCACCCAAGAAGCAGCACATCCAGAAAAAGTTTTTGCCTTTGATGATTCCGGAACACTGTATGCTGCTACGATTTTTCCTGTTTTTGGTAAAAATACTGAACTTGAAGGTGTAGGGGCCATGTTTTTTGATGTAACACAGCGTATTGCTGTGGAAGAAACTATGCGCCTTGCTCAAAAGGAAGCCGAAAACGCAAGTAAGGTAAAAAGTGAGTTTTTGGCCAATATGAGCCATGAAATCCGTACACCTATGAATGGAATTTTAGGATTATTACATCTTTTCAATTCAACAAACCTTGATGATAAACAAAGAAACTATGCAGAAAAGATGGATACGTCAGCTAAAAACCTCATGCGTATTATCAATGATATTTTGGACTTTTCTAAATTTGAAGCTGGTAAAATGGAGATTGAAAAGCAACCTTTTGTTTTACATGGTATAGGGAAAGATGTTGCGGACTTATATGGACATTCATGCGCTGATAAAGGCTTAACTTTAGATGTTTCTTGCAGTGAACATCATAAAATGCCTATTCTTGGTGATGCATTACGTTTAAAGCAAGTAATTTTTAATCTTATTAGCAATGCCATCAAATTTACTGCTCCAGGGGGCAGAATTTTCTTAGAAGCTGAAAGCACTATACATAATGACTCAGAGTTGCATTGTACATTTACCGTAAGTGATACAGGTATTGGTTTATCCCATGAGCAAATAACAAGGCTTTTTTCTGCTTTTTCACAGGCAGATAGTTCTGTAACGCGTAAATACGGTGGGACTGGGCTTGGTCTTGCTATTTCCAAAAATATTATTAATTTGATGGGCGGAGATATTTGGGTGAAAAGTGAGCTAAATAAGGGCACAACTTTCACTTTTACGGCCCAATTCCCTATTGACTCTAATGTATCTAATTACCAAGAGCAAGACTTGCCACTTGAAGAAAGTAAAATAGTAACATCATCTAAAGGGCATTTACTCCTTGTGGAGGATAATGACATAAACCAAATTGTCGCTACAGAAATTTTGCATGCCGCTGGTTATACATTAGATGTTGCTGAAAATGGTCAACAAGCTCTTGATATGCTAGAAGATGCCCACTATGATTGTATACTCATGGATATACAGATGCCTATTATGGACGGCTATACTGCTACAGGAAAAATTCGCGAACAAGAAAAGTATACTAAACTACCTATCATAGCCATGTCTGCCCATGCTATGAAGGGCGATAAAGAAAAAAGTATTGCAAGTGGCATGAATGAGCACATCACAAAACCTATCGATCCAGATGAACTCTATAAAGTTTTACGTATTTGGATGCAAAAAGATTGATAGCTTTTGACTGGTTATGTGCTGAAATATCATAGGTTTAAGTTTTTTTGTTGTGGCAAGGAAGCTGTTAGATTTGGGAGGCAGAACGTATATTGATACGTGCGTTCAAAATCTACCAGCTGACAAAACCACAATGAAAAAGATAAATTTGATAAAGAACACAAAAGTTGCGTGAATGGCCAAAAGGCCGTGCTAAAAAACCTCATATCTTACCATAATAATAAAACAATAAACAAATTTTTAATTACAATGACGTGGGGTAGTTCTTGCTAGTTCAATCTTTGTTCTTGACTTCTGTGTCAAGCCTCCGTAACAAGGTCCCACCTTTTCAAAATTAAAAACATAGGTGTTTTATGTCAAAAGTTATTACTCGTTTTGCGCCAAGCCCTACAGGTCATTTACATATTGGAGGAGCGCGTACAGCCATTTTTTGCTGGCTTCTTGCCCGCCACTTTGGGGGTGAATTTTATTTACGTATTGAAGATACGGATATTGAACGTTCCAAACAAGAATATACTGATTCCATCCTAGCATCTATGTCTTGGCTTGGCCTTGATTGGAATGCTGAGCCGGTCTATCAAACCAACCGTACAGATTTATATAATAAATACGTAGATATGCTACTTGATAAGGGACATGCTTATTGGTGTTCTTGCACTCCTGAAGAAGTAGACGCCATGCGTGAGGAGGCTAAATCCAAGGGCTTAAAGCCGCGCTATAATGGTAAATGTCGTGAAAAAAATATTGGTCCAGGAGCGGGTCACTGTGTACGCTTAAAAGCGCCACTGACTGGTAAAGTGATTTTTGATGATATGGTTAAGGGTGTTATATCAGTAGACGTGGCAGAACTTGATGATATGATTGTGCGTCGCTCTGATGGCATGCCAACTTATAATATGGCTGTGGTGGTTGATGATCATGATATGGGTATTAGTCATGTAATACGAGGTGATGACCACGTTTCTAATACTCCACGTCAAATTTTAATTTATAATGCACTGGAGCTTCCTCTACCACGTTTTGGGCATGTACCAATGATTTTAGGGCCAGATAGGCAAAAATTGTCCAAACGACATGGGGCACGTGCTGTTATTGAATATGAACAAGATGGTCTTTTACCCGAGGCTTTGGTTAATTACTTGGTGCGTCTTGGTTGGTCTCACGGAGATCAAGAAGTTTTTACCCTTGACGAGTTGATTAATCTTTTTGATGGCAATAGCTTAAATGCAGCAGCCTCAGCCTTTGATCCTGATAAACTGCAGTGGTTAAATGGGCATTATATTCGTAGTATTGATGTAGAAGATTTAGCAAAGCGCACTATGCCCTTTGTTCAAGCTCTTGGATTTACCCAAGTAAGCCAAGAAAGGCTTTGTAGCATGGTGGATTTATTTAAAGAGCGTGCCGCCAATTTGATAGACTTAGCTAAGGCCTTACACCCTTTGCTTTTAAATTGTGCTGACTTAGCATATGATGAAAATGCTCTAAAAAAGGCGCATAGTACAGAAAGTGCAGGCATAATTGCAAAACTAGGGGAGCAATTTGCTTCTGTCCATGATTTTACAGCTCAGACTCTGGAAACAGTTCTGCATGACTTTGTAGAAGATGAGGGGCTAAAATTTAAACAAGTGGGCCCGCCATTAAGGGTGGCTTTACTTGGTTATATGGGTGGGCCAGGCTTAGCGCAAGTTATGGCTATACTTGGTAAGGATGAAAGCCTAAATCGTATAAACAAATTTGCTAATCTTTAATTTTTTAAATAATTAATTGTGCCAGATTGCTAACAAAGCTTGCTGGAAAAGGTTTTGTGGAAAAATATTCTCTATCAAGGGAATGTTTTAAAAAATCTATAATTACAATGTGTAAATTGGCAAAAAACAGTATTTACTACAATAAAAGTATTTGAGTTTTTAGGGAATATTTTTGTTTTTTAAAGCTTTAGAAATTTAAATGTGCTATTGCATTTATTTTAAGTTTTACTTTTTTATATAGGGTTTGTACATAAGCTGAGGCTTTTGGTGTGATTTATTGCAAGGTATGTTGCACAAATATACTATTGCCAGACGTAAGGCTTATGTGTATTGTGTGCGTCAAACATCGCAGTTTTGTGATAAAAATGATAAAAAGTGGAGGAAAAAGAGAATGAAGTTTGCTAAATGCATGTTCTTACTTGTTTTTGCAGTGATGGCTTTTAGTGCTAGCCCAGCATTTGCTGCTGAGCCTATTAAAATTGGTGTATACCTACCCCTAACCGGACAAAATGCTTTTGGAGGCCAGCTTGAGCTTGAAGGCATTCAACTTGCCAATAAGCAAATGCCTAGCATCCTTGGTCGTCCTGTGGAGCTTGTTGTAGTTGATAACAAGTCTGATAAGGTAGAAGCAGCCAACGCTGTAAAACGCCTAACCGAACGTGATAAAGTTAATGCTATTATTGGTACTTATGGCTCATCCCTTGCCATGGCTGGTGGTGAAGTTGCTGAAAAAGCAAAAACCCCTGTTGTAGGTACATCTTGCACTAGCCCCTTGGTAACCCAAGGTAAGAAATATTATTTCCGCGCTTGCTTTATTGACCCATATCAAGGTCTTGGCGCAGCCCAATATGCTTTTGAAAACCTAGGTTATAAAAAAGCTGCAATTCTTATGGACGTTGCTAATGACTATGCTGTTGGTCTTGGTGCATTCTTTAAGCGTTCCTTCACCAAGCTAGGTGGTGAAATTGTTAGCGAAATGAAGTATAGCTCTGGCGATACTGACTTTACTGCTCAATTGACTGAACTTATTGCTAAAAAACCTGACATAGTGTTCATGCCTGCTTATTTTGCAGAAGGTGCTATCATCATGAAGCAAGCTCGTGAGCTTGGTGCAACTTTCCGCTTAATGGGTGCTGATGCAATGGATAACCCTGATACTCTTAAGATTGCAGGTAGTGCAGCTGAAGGTTTCTTATTAACCGCTTTCCCATATGCTGCTAATATGCCTAATATGAGTGCCGAAGCCAAAAAGTACACTGATGCTTGGAATGCTGCATATCCAAACAAAGAAACCAATATGAACGCAGCTCTTGGTTATACTAGCTATATGATGATTATGGATGCCATTAAGCGTGGTAATAGTGCTGATCAAGAAGCTATTACAGCTAATCTTGCTACCACCAAAGACTTGCCTACACCATTTGGCATGTTGTCCATCAATGCTACACATGACGCTGAAATGCCTATTGGTATTATTGGTTACAAAGATGGTAAGCGCGTTTACTTAGATCAAATTCAACCCAAATAATTAAGTTATCATAATGGGGGTATGCTTGCATGCCCCCGTTTTTTATGCTCCATGTTGATGTGGACAAGTTATTTTTTTGGAAAATAGGATATTTGCATGAGCCTTGAAATGTTCTTGCAGCATTTTTTTAATGCTCTCACCTTAGGTTCCCTCTATGCTCTTATTGCCATTGGTTATACCATGGTTTATGGCATTTTACGCTTAATTAATTTTGCCCATGGCGATATATTAATGGTGGGGGCATATTTTGTATTTTTTGGTACTTTTTCCTATGGCTTGCCTTGGGCTGTTGCAGCAGTTATTGCCATAGCTGGAGCATGCTTTTTGGGTGTTTTGGTGGAGCGCGTGGCCTATCGCCCCTTGCGCGATGCACCGCGCATATCTGCTCTTATTAGTGCCATTGCTGTATCATTTTTTATTGAAAGCCTTGCAGTAGTTGTTTTTACTGGCTTACCACGTCCAGTTCTTCAACCAGATTGGTTGATTAATAAGTGGAGCATTGGAAATGTACATATTTTACCACTAACCGCCTTTGTGCCTGGTGTGACACTTGTCTTGGTAAGTATACTACTTTATATCGTCTACCGCACAAAGCCAGGTCTTGCCATGCGCGCTATCTCAAAAGATATTGAAACAACGAGACTTTTAGGCGTTAAAGTGGACAATATTATTGCCTTAACTTTTTGCATAGGTTCAGCTTTAGCAGCCGCATCTGGCATTATGTGGGCTTTGCGCTATCCTAAAATAGACCCATATATGGGTATTATTCCAGGTTTTAAAGCTTTTATTGCTGCTGTGTTTGGAGGCATTGGCTCCATTCAGGGTGCAGTAATTGGTGGCTTGTTGCTTGGTTTTATTGAAATTATGGCCGTAGCCTTTATGCCACATCTATCAGGCTATCGTGATGCTTTTGCCTTTATCTTATTGGTCTTTGTTTTACTTGTGAAGCCAACAGGGCTTTTTGGTGAACGCATGGAGGAAAAAATCTAATGCGCTTTAACAAATTTACCCTAGCTTCCTTGGTTCTTATGGTTATGGGGGGCATATTCCTCCTTTTTGCTGAAGTTTTCTTGGGCGCATACGAAATATATATCCTTAAGTTAATTTTTATTAATGCTATTTTGGCTTTGTCCTTGAATTTAATCTATGGATATACGGGTTTATTTTCTCTTGGCCATGCTGGATTTATAGCCATTGGGGCTTATGTTTCTGCTTTATGTATTTTAAGTCCAGAACAAAAAGAAATTATGTGGCTTTTAGAACCCATGATTTGGCCATTTTCTGAATTCTTTACTCCGTTTTGGGTATCAGTAATTGCTGGAGGAGTTGTGGCGGCGTTTTTCGCGCTTATTATTGGTCTTCCAGTTTTACGTCTTGGCGATGACTATTTGGGTATAGCAACTCTTGGCTTTGCAGAAATTATCCGTGTGCTTATTGTAAATGCTAATCCCATAACCAATGGTTCATTAGGTATTAAGGGTATTCCTAGTTATGCGGATTTAATTACTTGTTATTTTTGGCTATTGGTAACATTAATTTTCATGGTGCGCCTAGTAAACAGTAATTATGGCAATGTATTAAAGTGTATTCGCGACAATGAAATTGCTGCTAAAGTCATGGGTATCAATGTATTCTTTTACAAGGTTCTTTCATTTTGCCTTGGTGCTTTTTTTGCTGGTGTGGGTGGAGCATTACTTGGTAGCCACCTATCTACCATTGACCCTAAGATGTTTAATTTCTTGCTGACTTTTAACGTGCTCATGTTTGTTGTAGCTGGTGGGCTTGGTTCAATTACCGGATCCTTACTTGGTGCAGGTGTTATTACAATTTTACTTGAATGGTTGCGTGCTCTTGAAGAGCCTATGAATTTAGGTTTTGTTGAAATACCTGGTATTCCAGGCATGCGTATGGTTATTTTTTCACTTATTCTTTTGGCTATCATTCTATTTAGACGTGAAGGTATTATGGGCATGCGTGAGATAACATGGCAAAGCATTATTGGTTTTTGGAGGAAAAAATGAGTAATTCCTTTATAAAACCAGAGCCAAAGGACGCTGTGTTAAGTTTACAAGGTGTGACTATGCGCTTTGGTGGCGTTATTGCAGTTAATGACCTTAGTATGTCCATACCAAAGGGTAGCATTGTGGGTTTGATTGGCCCTAACGGAGCAGGTAAGACTACGGCTTTTAATGTGATTAGTGGTTTTTACACCCCACAAGTAGGGCAGGTCAGTTTTAATGGAAACAACATCACCGGTGCACCACCGCATAAGGTTTGTGCATCTGGTCTTGCTCGCACTTTTCAAAATATTCGTTTATCTCAACATCTTTCTGCATTGCAAAATGTCATGGTGGGGTGCCATGTACGACGCAAGTGCCCTTGGTGGACAGTGCCATTGAGCCTTCCCGGATTGCTTAAAGAAGAAGATGCCATTGCAGATAAGGCCACAAAGCTTATAGAACAGCTTGAATTAACATCATATATTGATGAAAAAGCCAGTAGTTTACCATATGGTGCACAGCGTCGCTTAGAAATTGCGCGTGCCTTGGCAACTGAGCCAAGTTTCCTTTTATTAGATGAGCCGGCTGCTGGCATGAATCCACAAGAAAGCTTAGATCTAATGCGTTTTATTGGCTATATTCGAGATAAATTTAACGTGACTATTTTATTAATCGAACATGACATGAAGGTAGTCATGGGAGTTTGCCAATATATTTGGGTTATGGAATATGGTCGGTTAATTGCTGAAGGTGAACCCGACTCTATTCGCAATAATGCCGATGTGGTACGTGCTTACCTTGGCGATGATGCTGTATAGGGTGATGCGATTAAGCATTTCCATAATTGTAAGGATTTAATAAATGCTCAAAATAAATGATTTAAAAGTTCGCTATGGTGGCATTGAAGCCGTGCAGGGTGTTAATTTGCATATACCTCATGGTAGCATTGTGACTCTTATAGGCGCCAATGGAGCTGGTAAAAGCAGTACCATTCGTTCTATTGCAGGGCTAAATAAACATGTAAGTGGGCAAATTTTATATAAAAAAAATGAAGAAGCTGAAACAATTTCCTTACTTGGCCTTTTGCCAGAAATGATGGTGCGTCATGGTATTTCTCTTTCTCCCGAAGGGCGACGTATTTTACCACATCTAACCGTAGAAGAAAATTTACAGCTTGGTGCATATAGTCGTAATGACAAGCAGGGCATTGCTGATGATATAGAGTGGGTTTACTCATTATTCCCACGCCTTAAAGAGCGGCTATGGCAAAAAGGCGGTACACTTTCTGGTGGTGAGCAACAAATGCTTGCCGTTGGACGTGCTCTTATGAGTCGCCCAAGCTTGCTTATGCTTGATGAACCATCCTTGGGTTTAGCTCCACTCTTAGTTAAAGAAATTTTTAATATTATAACGAAAATTAATGCAGAAGGTACAACTATTCTCTTGGTAGAACAAAATGCCTTTGCAGCCCTTTCCATTGCCCATTATGCTTATATTTTGGAAGTAGGGCGTATTGTGCTTGAGGGTAGCGGGCAAGAATTGCTAGCTGATTCAAAGGTTAAGGAAGCCTATCTTGGTGGCTGATTGATATTGATTTATTGATACAATTCCCCTTGCTTTGAGTTGCGTAACCTATTGAAAACTTAACCTTAAATGCATATGCAATCTCCAATGATGCTTCATAAAGAAGTTTGTTCCAAGATTATTTCATTATAATTCACTTACACTACATCTTCATAATATGATTTTACTTGTATAAATAAAATCATATTAAAAAAATATTTACTAATCCACATTGCTGAAACATTGCGCGTGTTCAGAAAAAATGATATATTTTTTTAACAGTGAAATTTTATTTTAAGCATTGCCAAATGCTCAAGACGCATTATTTAGTGATAAGATTTTGTATGTAATAATAGTTTCTACATAAATACGGAGGCCACTTTGAATCAATTTACCCGCAACCTAACGCTTTGGGCCATTATTGCTCTGGCTATGGTTATGCTTTTTAATATGTTTCAGCAACCCCAGAGTTCCAATAAAAATGTGCTCTATACTGAATTTTTACAGCAAGTAGAAAAGGGTGATATTACAGAAGTTATTATCAAGGGTAATACCTTAATAGGTCAAGGTATCAATGGTGATAATATTCAAACCTATGCTCCTACAGATTCTGATTTAGTTAGCCGCCTTATGGATAAAAAGGTAGCTATTAAGGCTGAGCCGCTTGATGATCAACCATGGTATATGACTTTGTTGGTTTCTTGGTTCCCCATGCTTTTACTTATTGGGGTATGGATTTTCTTCATGCGCCA
>CAYJLD010000018.1:0-34520 GCA_964371195.1 uncultured Desulfovibrionaceae bacterium
AAGAGTCTGCTGAAAAGGCCAAAAAAGACCTTTCCACTTCTATGGAAACCGAAGTCAACTTGCCCTTTATTACAGCTGACCAAAATGGTCCTAAGCATATGCTCATTAAAATTTCTAGAACTAAGCTTGAGCAATTAGTTGAAGATTTAGTTGAACGTACCATTGAGCCTTGTCGCAAAGCTCTATCTGATGCTGGACTTTCTGCTAATGAAATTGATGAAGTGGTGCTTGTTGGTGGTATGACCCGTATGCCATTAGTACAAAAAAAGGTCGGCGACTTCTTTGGTAAAGAGCCAAATCGCTCTGTAAACCCAGACGAAGTTGTGGCCATGGGTGCAGCCATTCAAGGCGGTATCCTTGCGGGTGATGTAAAAGACGTGCTCTTACTAGACGTAACCCCACTTTCACTTGGTATTGAAACCATGGGTGGTGTATTTACAAAACTTATTGAGCGCAATACAACCATACCCACACGCAAGAGCCAAACCTTCACTACAGCGGCAGACAATCAGCCTTCGGTATCTATACATGTGCTTCAAGGTGAGCGTCCCATGTCTAGCGACAATATGACTCTTGCACGCTTTGACCTAACCGGTATTCCACCAGCCCCACGTGGCGTTCCGCAAATTGAAGTATCCTTTGATATTGATGCCAACGGTATTGTAAACGTATCAGCTAAGGATCTTGGTACTGGCAAGGAGCAATCTATTCAGATTACGGCTTCTTCTGGCCTATCTGAAGATGACATACAACGCTTGGTTCGTGAAGCTGAAGCTCATGCTGGTGATGACAAGAAAAAGCAAGAGCTTATTGAAGCCCGTAATCATGCTGATAGTCTAATCTATGGTACAGAAAAAAGCTTGAAAGACCTTGGGGAAAAAGCTGATGCAAGCGTTAAGGCCGATATTGAGCAAAAAATTGCTGCCCTACGCACCCTCATGGAAGGTGAAGATAGTGAGGCCATTAAGCAAAGTACCGAGGAGCTAGCCCAAGCTTCATACAAACTTGCTGAGCAACTTTATCAGCAACAAGGTGGAGATGCTGGCGCAGAAAATGCTGAAGCTGGAGCTACTGAGCAAGGTGGCAATAAAGACGATGATGTAGTGGATGCTGAATATACAGAAGTAAAGAAATAAAATAACTTACTTATATTACTCTAAAGCGGAATTCTTATGCAGAATTCCGCTTTTTTTATATTCCGACCAATGCTACACAAAGCATAGATACAAAATATGCGCATATCAATAGTTTCAAACCTGAGTTAAAACCATATTACCCCAAACTCCAATGGCATCGTTACATTGTACAAAAACTCCATCAACTCCATCAATACTTTGGGCAAACTCTATGGCTAACTCCACCGAGGCAGCATCTTTTAAGCGATTTCCAAGAGCTGTGGCCACAGCATCGGCCAAAGATCCATCCCTTGATCGAACCACGGCAAGATCTCCACATCCAAGGCTTAGGGAATGCCCAATGGTTGCCGATGATGCACAAAGGGCTAAGGGAAAATCTTGCACTTCTAGCTGTAAACCAAGGCTTGCGCCACCCTTAGGGTCTGCCAATAAAGCCACCACACGAGGACTTTGAGAGTATAAGTATATATCCCCTCCATTTTCTACTATTAAATCTGGTGATATATCTGCAAAACCTTCTGCAAGCATTTGAGCAATAGTTCCTGCCACTGTAGCAAAGGGACCAACTCCAGCTTGCATGGCCCCTTGATACATACGCCTAACCACTTCTGGAGCCTGCTCTGGTACAGGCAAAGGCATTAGTGCAGTTTGAAAGTTCCCATGTAAAATTTGCCATGACTTGATATGTGTGCGCAATTCTCTTAACAAGCTAAGCATTGGATTAACAAGATTTTTTTGCGCAACTACTTGTATATCGCTTTCTTCTACCACCAGCTGAAAAGACACTTCACCATTACGGTTAACATAATGAGTACGATAATTACGTTGCCAAGAGTTATACACTTCTTTTGATTTCATTTATTGTTTCCACCGATTGTTTTCATTGTCCTCTTGCGTCTATGCTCCATCTAGGTTAGTTTAAAATAATAAATTAATTTTAAAAGTATATTAGTCATAGAGTGCGACACAATCAAGGAGTATATAATGGATAAAAATTTATTACGTATTTTACAACTAGGTGAACATGCTTTTTGGAAACTTCAACATGATATATTGTCGAACAATGTGGATGATTTTGCTGCATGGAAAAAAGCATTAGCCAATGCAAATATACGCCTTTGGAAAGGACCTAAGGAAGACCCTGAAGCTGCAGTATTTTTAAATCTTCTTGAGTCTTTAGGTTTGCATATGACTGTTTATAATTGTGCTAGTTTGGATGCACAAGGCTTAGAAGAAAAAGCTAGTAAAAGTAAGGATGAATATTTGCACATTCTTTGCGGCTTTAGTGACCCTGCCATAGATATACTTACGGCTAATGGAGCTGGTAAATGGTTTACGGGCTATAGCCCCATTAACTCTCCTTGGGCTGCCCTTGCAGAAGTTGCTTTATTACAAACATTTGATATACCCATTGAAGATTTTCGTCTGTGTGTTATTGGGGCCGTGGGTGGACTTGGACAATCTTTAATTGATGCAGCCATTTATGCACCATTTGAATTATTCATGGCCGTACCACCTTGGGGTGACCCTGATCATCATCAAACCGGCATAGCCTTAAAGTCCGGTGCTAAGGTTTTTATGACTAGAGAACCACACTTAGCCTTGGACGGTGCTCACCTAATTTATATGGATTCACGCTTAGCCCAAATGGCTACAGATAAATCCAATATGCAAACTGCTATACCCTTAGGTATGGACAGCTTTGCATGGCAGGCAGGTTTTAATCTAAACTCAGAATTTAGGGCTTATGCCAAACCTGAAGCGCCTGTGCTTTGCTTGGTTGAATGTGGCGAAACATTACCAGATGTTGATGTCAAACTAAGTGCTAAACGCGCGGAATTGCGTAAATATGCCCTATTAGCTTCTTTAGCCCACATGGTACAATAGTAAGATTATTTTTGGATATTTATGTTAGATAACTTTTTAGCTCCATATGCCATAGATGACGCTTTGCAAGCTAGGGCCTATGAAATGGCAAGCCCTGCTCAGCGTGCCTGCTTAAAAAATGCCATCGCTTTTCACAGTCTTATGGGTGAAGGGCCAAGCCAAAGCAGCTTTGAGCAGCAATTTAGGCCCAAGGGCTACAGCTTAACAAAGCATATTAAACCAATTCCTTGGCTTATATGCTTTTGTTCTGCCGAATATATATCCGCAGCACGCCTAATAGCAGCCCTTATGCCAGCTTGCATGGCTCAAGTACCAAGAATTTTTGTGGTACATCTCACAAACCAGCCAGCCATGCCTTTATTGCTTGCTTTAGAGCTCTTGGGGATTGAGCAAAATTTTGGAATAAACCATAGCATATTACCTAAGTTAGAAAATATATTGATACCCATGATGAATGAAGGTGAAGCTGGTCGATTATTATTCCTTGGAGACGACGTAGCCTTTAGAGACTTGCAACAAAAGGCCAAGGATTCTAGGGTTTCTATATGGGAAGACTTTATCCCTCCGCGCATCTACTCCAATATAGCTAAAGCAGAAAACGACTTATTGCATTGGGCCCATGGTGATGCTCAATTTTGTAAGCAATTGGACCCTAATATTCATGCTGTATACGGTGATTTTGATGAGCAACAATGTTCTAATTTGCTTGTTCAGCAATGGTCAAAAGGTATGGAGGCTTGCTATACGCATGAACAACTGAAGCTCGGTTTTTTTCAAAATACTTTTTTAAAAGCAAAAAACTTAATACATGAGTAAGCTTTATGAGCAATGCTAAACCCAAACAAAATCAATATTTACAGCTATTAAGAAACATAGGCATTATTGCACATATTGACGCTGGCAAAACGACCTTGACTGAGCGTATTCTTTTTTATACCCAAAAAATTCATCGCCTTGGTGAAGTCCATGAAGGTACAGCCACCATGGATTATATGCCAGAAGAACAAGAGCGCGGTATAACCATCACTTCTGCTTGTACTCATTGCGAGTGGCAAGGGCATCATATTAATATAATTGACACTCCTGGGCATGTGGATTTTACCATTGAGGTGGAACGTTGTTTAAGGGTTTTGGATGGTGCCATCGGTGTTTTTTGTGCTGTGGGTGGTGTAGAGCCACAATCAGAAACAGTGTGGCGTCAATCAGAAAATTTTAATGTGCCAAAGCTTGCCTTTATTAATAAGGTAGATAGATCCGGAGCGGACTTTGCCGCCGTACTTAGTTCCATGCAAAGTCGTCTACATACTAAAACAATATTGCTTACCATGCCCCTAGGTGAGGGCGAAGATTTTAAAGCCATTTTGGACATTGTGCGTGAGGAGCGTATCGATTTTACAGATCAGGGTCGTAACTTTACTCGCAAAGCCCTTAATGAAGAAGAAGCTTTAGTTTTAGCACCTTGGCGAGAAAAACTTTTAGAGAGCTTAGCCGAAGCTGATGATATATTTTTGGAAACATATTTAGAAGGTAAGAGTTTTAGCATTGATGATGTTTATGCGGCTTTACGCCGAGCAACCCTATCTCACCAAATAACACCCGTACTTTGTGGCTCCGCCTTGCGTAATGTTGGGGTGCAAATGGTTTTAGATGCAGTGTGTGCCCTTTTGCCAGCACCTAGTGATACCAAGGAAATTTTAGCTGTAGACGAAAAAAATTGTACACAGCATATAGTACCGGATCCACAAGCAGAACTTACAGCATTAGTGTTTAAAGTTATTATGGATGCTGGGCGCAAATTATCCTTTATGCGCATTTATGCAGGTACCATGCAGGAAGGCATGAATTATTATAATAGTGGAGCGCAATCTGAAGACAGAGTTAATAGAATTTATCGTATGCATGCAGACCATCGTGAACAATTAAATGAAGCAACATGCGGTGAAATTGTTGCTGTAGTAGGCTTGCGTCATGCCCAAACTGGTGAAACTTATTGCTTGAAAAAAAATCCTGTGAAGCTTGAAAGTATAACCGATTACGAACCAGTTATTACCCTAGCTCTTGAACCGCGCAATGCTGATGAATGTTCAAGTTTAGATGAGGCCCTTGAACGCTTTACCATTGAAGATCCAACTTTAAAAGTTAGCATTGATGAAGGTTCTGGCCATCGTATGCTTTCAGGTATGGGAGAGTTACACTTAGATGTTATATTAGAGCGTATTAGGCGTGAATATAACATTAGTCCACGAGCTGGTCAGCCTCAAGTAGTTTGCCGTGAAAGCATACAAAATTCTACTAATTCCGTAGTGGAATTTGATCGTGAGCTTGGCAAAGAACATCATTATGGTAAGGTTGGAATAAGCATTGAGCCTCTGCCACGAGGTAGTGGTAATGAGATTTGTTTTGGTGAATTTATTGCACCAGAATGCGTTAAAGATGCCCGCGCTTGTTCTAAAATAGGTTTAAATAAAGCTTGGCTTGATGCTGCAGTACAAGGCATTGAAGATAGCTTGCAAAGTGGCCCACTCACTGGTTATCCCATTCAAGATGTGCGGGTTTGTATTGAACTTTTAGAAAAGCGTGAGGGTGCATCTACCGCACCTGGCTATCATATGGCTGCTGGCATGGCCTTACGCGAAGCCTTATCTAAAGTTCATGCACAGGTACTTGAGCCTATTATGTCAGTTGAAATATCTGTTCCCGAAGCATTCTTAGGAGCAGCCATTGGACTATTTCATGCTTGCGGTGGGCGCATTGAAAACCTTGAGGATAAAGGTAAATATGAACAAAACCAAGATGGGCAGAGTGAAGGCAATGGTCAAAAGCTAATTCAAGGTTTAGCCCCATTAGCACGCTTGTTTGGTTTTTCTACCTCCCTACGCTCAGTAACTCAAGGGCGTGCTGGTCTTATGATGCAATTTGCTAAATTCGATACAGTATAATAACCGTTTAATATTTAACCCTAGTTAACTTATGCAACCACGAGCCAAAAAAAGCCTGGGGCAACATTTTTTACGAGATAAAAATATTGCTCACAATATAGTAAAACTTTTAGACACGTCACCTCACGATAAAGTTATGGAGATAGGTCCAGGCCCTGGTGCTTTGACTAATATTTTACAAGAGACTGAACTGAGTAGACTTTTATTGATAGAAAAAGATAATCACTGGGCTTTTGAACGTCAAAAAAATGCAACTCACAATACTCAAACCGTGCTGATGGACGCCTTATGCATGCCGTGGCAAAGAATAAACCTTGATAATAAATGGAAAATAATTAGCAACCTGCCATATAATGTTGCTTCGCCGCTCATGTGGGATATATTTGAAAGAGCGCATGGACTAGTGCTTGCAGTTTTTATGGTACAAAAAGAGGTAGGGCTACGCTTAGTGGCAAAACCCAATACCAAGGATTATGGTGCTCTTTCGGTCTGGACCCAAAGCTTTGTTAAGCCCAGCTGGGGTTTTAGTGTAGGTCCCAAGGCTTTTTCACCACCACCTAAGGTAGATTCGGCCGTACTAAGATTTATGCCCATTGCTCACGATTTGCGCCCTAAAAATCCTACGATCCTAGCGAACTTAATAAAAATGTGCTTTCAAAATAGGCGCAAGCAATTAGGGACTATATTTAAACAGCATAAAGCGGAGCATTTTATTCATGCATTAAACTCGCTGGGAATAGATTTACAAAAACGTCCAGAAAATCTTTCCCCAGAAGATTTTTGCGCTATTTCACATTTAATCTGCCATGGGGCTTGACTTTATAGTTTAGTCATGTTCCACTATCAGTTGGGAATAATGTACATAAGTAGGTGTAACACCATGTACTTTGTGCATTTTATTCTATTATGCTTATTAGAATATCTTTGTAATTATGGCTTTGATTGCTAAGTACGTTTTTATGAAGTCACAGTTACTTAACTAGTCTGATATAGCATGCTAAAGTGATGGCAACTCTTAGTCTGCTTATTGATTAGGAGGCTTGTTGAAATTTTAAAAGATTATTTTTAGGAGGAAGTAAATGACAAAGGCTGATTTAGTTGAAAAAATTGCAGGTAATGCAAGTATTACAAAGGCTGCTGCAGAACGTGCTTTAAATGCTGTCCTTGAAGCAATCTCTGCTGGTCTTAAGCAAGAGGAAAAACTTACTCTTGTGGGTTTTGGTTCATTTGTAGTTGAAAATCGCAAAGCGCGCCAAGGCCGCAATCCCCGTACTGGTGAAGCCATAACTATTCCTGCTTCCAGAAGTGTAAAATTTCGTCCAGGTAAGCAATTAAAAGAAAGCTTAAACTAATTAAGTTAGAATTTATATTTTAAAGCACGCTATATTAATAGCATGCTTTCTTTTAGTTTACCTCATGGTGTGAAGGAAAATCCTTTTGCTTAGTCAAAAAGTTTTTCCTCCACACCATAATATTGTCACTACCCAAATACGCTAGCCATCTTATCTAAACCAACCTTAGCAATTAATTTTTATTGTTAAATTCCATAGTTACCCAAAATACAATTTTGTAACTACTGTCAAAAGCCTAACTCAACAAGGCAGGGTTAGCTTCTACGTTCGCAAGGCGACGCTTGATGTGGTGTGCCTTTTTAGAAAAATACGTGAAACGCGTTTTTCAAGTACCGACTACATTAGTTGACGATGAAAAACATAATAACATTCTAAAATAGTATAATTTTATTGGAAAATAGTAATAAAAAAATTACCAGAAATAAGAGCATGGAATGCGAATTTCTGGCAATTTTATTAGCTCATTTTATCCATAGAAATACTTTGTTTCAAGCAGTTACCAAGTTTTCAATGTCGACTAATTTATGGCTTTTATAATATTCTAATGACCTGGGGGTTGAGACTGAAATACGGGGGCATTAGGATCTGGAGCAGGAGTAGGCCTTTTAATTGGTAAGGGCAAATTAGCCCACATTTCTAAAGTATTAGGTATAAAATCTAGCCTAAAATACCAAGTAAACCCATCAAAGTGCCGCGTGAAATGTGAGTTTTTAAATCTTAATTCCTTTTTAACCTTACTCATGGGCCCATAAAAATTGCGCATGAGAGCTATTTCGTCACTACTCCACCTAAATGTACCAATCTGCATCAATTGTTCTATAAGACGTAAAAATTGACGCGATCCTTCATTGCTACGTTTAGTTTCTGGGAATGTTGCTTCAACACTTATTACCACTTTATCTTGCATATAAATGGTAAGTAGTACACCAAAACCATAATCTACTAAATAGCCTTGGTTTGTTTTGTAAGCATCTTTTAAAGTGACATATGACGTTTCATATTTACCCCAAAAACGCTGAAATGACTCCCATAAAAATTGTGGGCCACTATTACTGGCTTCTTGATTTTGGCACGATAATAAAAGCAAAGTAACAAAAACTAACCCTAATCTTGTGCATGCTTTATTCATGATTGTGTAGCCTTTGCTTCTTTTTCCCAAGGGGGTGGCGGGCGCCAAGCCCATAGCAAAATAAGTAAAGGAATTAGTCCAATTCCTTCTGCTACTAAGCGATTAGTTAGGGGTAAGAGTAACCACCAAATGCCAAAAGCCATAGCAGGCACCAACACAACTACTGCCCATTGCCATAGGGCTAATGGCTTAACTTTGTATTGAAAAAATGAAACGGTACAAAGAGCTACCCAAACCTTAGTTAAAGTTATGGATAAAGCTGCACCTTCCAAAGGCATACTTTGGGTTAAGTAATAACAAAGAACTATATTTAACACCAAACCACTAGCATAAAAAATTAACAGTAAACGATGTTGGCGCATGCTTATCATGGCATAGGCAGCAAGATTATGTAAAAATGCTGTTGCAATACAAGGTGCTAATATGCGCTGTGCTGTAACAGCCAAATCATAATTATCACCATAAATAAGAGTTAGGATGCGGTCACTTTCCACACAAATTATATAAATAAGCGGCATACAAGCAGCCCATAAAGTACGCGCTGTTTGGCCAGTCAATCTCTGAAACTCTGCCCTATTGCTGTCCCATAATTTTGCCATGACCGGAAAGACAACCTTAGCCAAAAGCGCACTTGATACTAATACTGAAAGTCCATCAACAACTTCCCAGGCTACGCTATATGCCCCAACTGCCGCATCTCCACCATATTTTTTCAGGAAAAACACATTCATTTTATTATATAAAATGGCGCAGGCAGATATACATGTAAACACAATTCCCTGCTTGTATTGCTGGGCAATTTTACCCATATCTATTAAGCCTATGCCTGCAAGAGGATTTTTTCCTAAAGCATTAAGAGCTATGATCATAAGCAATATGGATTCAAGTGGTTTATAAAGTGCAATATAGATGGGTGAAGCATTAAAAAGTATTAAGATAATACCTGTACCTATGCCTATGAGACTTGCTGGAACTCGAACGCGCATTTCAACATCTTGACGCCCTCTAGCCTGACACAAAGCAAAAAATGAATCGGTAATAGCATCAAGCCCAAGACCGGCAGCTATGGACATAACAATAATTCGCAACTCAGGAGAGTAGTCTTGCCAGCCAGTAATAAACCATGTGCCTATTAAAGCAAGACATAACAAGATCGATTTTAGCCAAGTAATAGCCCCAAGCAATTGCCTTGGGCGGCTTTCTCGCCTGGCAAAGCTTGAAATCAAATAGTCATTTAAACCCACGTCAGCCACTAAACGCACTATGTATCCAAAGGATAGGGCAAGCATAATTTGCCCAAGAACGTCCTGACTATGACGAGCAAGGATAATGGTAAACAATGTCCACGAAACATCGCGTGTCCACTGCGCGCCTAGTACATATCCTAGACGCTGCGGAATGCTTTTTAATTTGGCCATTTATACCAATATGGGTTTAAATATTAAGTGTAGAAACAGCGCTGACTACTTTCCAAGCTGCACTATAGCCTTAAAACCTGGTTTCAATTCTAAGTCTGCATTGGGTATGGTTAGCTCAACTGTAAAGTATGATGGAAAATCCACTCTTGTATCATTGCTTATCCAAGCAATCTTAGCAACAGTGGCAGCAAATACCTTGTTATCTAAAGATGGTATGGTAACATTAGCCACATCACCAACTTTTAAATTATCCATATCTCCTTCAAATACTTGTACTTGAATAAGCATTGGATCCATTTTGCCTATAACAATGGGAGCTGAATTTGCTGGTAATTGTGTTCCCTGATAAAGTCCTACAATAACAGACAGGACATGCCCATCAATGGGAGCAGTTAATACCAATTGCTTTGGCAAGGTACTACCCTTCTTAATGGTTGTGCCAAAATATTCACTTAGTTCTTCAAGACGTTGAGCAAAGTTAGCTTCTTTTTGTGAAATATTTGTTTGCAATAAAGAAATACGTTGCCTTAAGGAGTTTACATCACCTTCCATACGCTTAAAGGCCTGATTTGATCCAAGCCCTGCATCAGCAAGCTTACGGGCTTTATTACGCTCAGCTACAACTTCAGCCAATTGACGCTCTAAGGACAATTTTTCACGGCGCAAAGTTTCACTGCCAGACCCAATGGTAATTTCCTTTTGTAAATCACGCTCAGCTTCATCCACCAAGGAATAACGCATAAGAATTTGATTTTTTACAACACTTTGGCCTGGGTTTACTAATACTTCTTCCACAATGGCATTAAAAGGCAATGGTTCAGACCTTGTAACAGCACTAACAACCTTACCATTTAAAATGGTAGTGTGACCAGGCTTTGCCTGTGGGGCGCCTTGCGGATTAGTTTCTGGTTCTGACTTACTTTCGGCTTTGGTCTCTGCTTTAGCCTTAGCCTCATCTTCAGCAGCAAAGGTCTCAGTGCTACACAATGCTAAAAAACTAAGTATACAAAGAAAAACTATATTTTTAAATGCACTCACTTAAAATACCTCCTTGGCAGGTGAGCCAATATAACGCTCTGTTAAAACTCCTGCAATATTCATCCATTTAAGCTTTGCTAAGTTAAAGTCAAGCTCTGCTTCGATATAATTAATGCGTGCTTTTATTAAGGCTTCTTGATTTGCCGCTACAGTTGGATATAAAGCAATACCTTCACTAAAGTTAATTTCAGCTTCTTTGGCTTTCATCTTAGCTACATCTAAATTGGTTTGAGCAATTTTAAGGCTAGTTTTAGCAAGATCAAATTCTTGTTGGGCTTCAATCCAATCATTAGAATATTCTGTACGAGCGTGATTTAACTCTTGGAAGGCAAGAGCTTTTTCCATACGTGCAGTTTGCACCCCACGGTAACGCCTACCCCAATCTATAAGCGGGAAGCTGAAGTTTAAGTGTACGAAAGTATCTTCAGCACCGTCTGGAGGTTGATATTGCCCAGCAGGGGGATTATTATTAATTTGAAGAGACATATCAGGAATATATTGCGCCCAAGCCAATAAGATACCAAAGTCTTTTAATGCTACTTGAGCACGCATTAAATATGCATCTTCTTGCAATTCCCAGCGATCTTCCCAATGCATTTGGCCACCATTAAAGCTTTGGAACATATTAAGAGCATCACTGGTATCAATGTTTAATTTTTGTTGAATTTCTACACCAGCCATGACCTTTAATTGAGTGCGCAACATGAGGTTTTTAATTTCGATGCGTTCAAGCTCAAGCTCAGCTTCACGCTCTTGTTGCACTGCAAGGTTAAGCGATACTCCTTGACGACCATCTACAGACTCCAATTGTTGCCAATAAGCCGTAAGCTTTTTATTTAAGGGCAACAGCTCTTTTTGCACTTCGACAATTCTTCTTTGTGCTTCAAGACGTTGGTATATTGTTGCTACATCATAAAGAGTTTCGCCGATAGCTTTACGATGTGTAGAAATGGCAAGGTTTACTAGAGCATTTTGGGTACGATGGTTAAAGTATGCCTTGATAGGATTAGGGAAGGCAGCATAAAATGATACATCAAATTTGGGCTGTCCATAATCAGAAGGTAGATTATCTCCGCCCATATTATAAGCAGTTATATTATTTGATATACCTACTGTCATGCTGGGCTCTGGCAAGTAACCCCAAATGGCATCAGTTAGTTGTAATTTTTGAATTTCAAGCTCTACCGCTGAATTTACAAGCAGTGGTGACTGCTGGATAGTTAAATAAACATAGTCATCAAAGTTAAAAAGCTTGTCTGGGTTATATAGGTTTGGCACAGCTGCATCAAGTTTTGCTTTTTGCTCAACAGGCACGCCAGGAGCTTCGTCAAGCCAGTGCTTTGCAGGTAATTCTGGAGCTTGCTGGGTTGCTTTTTGTGAAGTACAACCTACCAAAACCAAAAGCATGAAAGCCAATATGCAGAATTTGCTAAATTTTTGACATCCATTTTCACAAAGACGGTAGCGTAACATAATCTTTTCATTCCTTAAGTTATTGGTTGGGAAGTACATGCAAACCTTGTACAGTTAATAAAATATTTCCACAAACATCACATATTTGAGTATCAAACACCTTGCCAAAGCCAGCATCATGCATTTGCCAAAACACATTAAGATCCTCAACATCAGGCCATACCGGCATATGACGAATACGAGCAATTTTAGATATATAATAATTTTTATATGTTGGCATAATGATGTTTTGCAAACCTGCAATACATTCAACAGCGAAAATATAGCCTGAATATCCATGTGGTGCAATGTTTTTTCTTAGCAACATATCTTCCTGAATATTTTGTGTATTTAGCCCATCTTGCAAATTATCACTCCATAAAGGCTCAACATTATAACTTGCATTGTTCAAATACATCCTTGCCCAAGCAATTTTTTGTTTACTAGGCATACGTCTACCATTTGCTGAAATGTCAAATGCTTGTAACTCGGCATCACAATACATAAAAGAAACTTTATCTTTATTTTTCAATGGGTTTGACTTAATGAGTATTTCTGATTCACGCGTGACGCCATGCGGACAAGCTAGAGGCTTCTCAACAAATAAATTATCCACCCCACAAATATTCCACCAAGAAAATCCCATTTCTGTACTTTTATACATGGCATCAAGCATAAGCAATGCATCTACCATGGGGCAAGAAGGGTCAGATTGATTTGCTAGAGCAAAATCCGCATAAACAGAAAAATTACGCCTAGCCTTAAATGTAGGCAATGCCCCAACCGTTAATTTTAGTGGAAATAATTGACCTTGTTCACCAGAAATCAAGCTTTTGCCCATGGCTGGTGGAGTCTGATAATTCAATGCATTTAATATACTAGGAGTTTCTCTATACAAAAAAACATGTTGCCCAACTCCGCAAAAAAGCTCGCGCACAAACAGTTCGGATAATTCAGCTTCACTTATAAAACCCATATTAAAAGAAAGTGCATTATCGTCATGCTCCATCATCTTACGCATATCTTCAACAATGGGCGGTAGCCAAATACAGCGCCAAGCAATATTGTGCCTATGACAAAATTGTTCAAGTAGGGCAGCCAAGGCTCTATCAAAAGCACTATCGTTAGACTGATTCCAACCCCCAATCCAAGCTGCAAGGGAGGACATGTTTATGACATAGCTAAGCCCATATTGCATGGACTCTGCTAAAATAGTTTTAAGTTCCTTGCATTTAGAATGGAAATCTTGTTCTGATTGGACAATATTAAGTTCAGATGAGGAAAAACTTTGTTTAATATTAGAACCATGAATTAAACCATCAATTTGTCCATACTCGTCGTAAATACGCTTAAGACTTGCCCGAACATCCTCTGGATTACTTATATCACTAGAATAATATACCCAAGATGCGCTAAGCTTGTTTAGAGTATCGGCACAATTTGCATGTGGTAAAGCACTACGCCCCAAAAGCACTAGGGTACAACCTAGCATAGCTACACCCTGCAAGGCTTTGGGTAAAATAGCACCATCTCCCCCCGTTACTACAATAACTTGTCCTTTGGTTAGGGGTAAGCCAGCTTTTGCAGCAAGCCAAGGGCTAGGCTTTAATTGTAAAGAGCTAAGATGGCTTTTTCCACAGTGCAAGTTCAAGGGCATGTTTACATCTTGGCATAATAACTTTTGCATAAAACCTTGCAAAGCTTTATTGCTAATGCCTTGTTCATTATTGATAGCTTTAAAGTGCATAGCAGGGTGTGCTAAAGTTGCGCTAAGTAATAATCCTTGCAAACCTGCAAAGAGCTCTGAACCTAAAAATCCATCTACGCCTTGCTCATGTACTAAGCACATATAAGCCGTGGGTAACTTCAAAAATTCTTGGAAAAGATTGGCATAATCCAATAGTGGCGTATCGCCGTGCAAAAATTCATCACCCAAGGCAAAAATCATAAGAGCTGGTTTGAAGTTATGCTCTAGTCTTTGTTTGGCGTGTTCAACTTTAGAAACTAAAGTAACTTGTTCTTCACCAAGCAGAGCTTGTAAAAAGTCCAACCACATGGTGCCACAATATCCATCTCCCACAATAAGGGCAGGGGTTAGTTTAGCAATTGCATCTGCTGCCAATGGCCCAGACATAGGATCTAAATGTATGGGGCTTTGCACTAAGATACTGCGGCCAATTGCAGCATCTTGTTTTTCATTGTGAATATTTATGTTGTCATCTGTTGTCGATATATCCAATTGACGAATTTTTGCTACTGCTTTAGCCAAATCTGCCACTGTATTAACATGTATTAAATCTTCAAAATCAACTTGAACATTAAAAGTTTTTTCAATCTCATTAATAATTACCGGAAAACGACTAGAGCGCATGGCAAGATCAAAGCGTAAGTCCATATGCGCACCCAGTTGATGCCGCTCAAAACCTGTTATTTTCGTTAGGATTGGTATAATATCTTCAATATATTCTGGTAAGACGTCATTATCTTGCTCTGATGCAACTGGGGCTCTGGGACATGGTTCATCTTCATGCACAAGGTTATCAGGCACAGCATAAGAACTTGGACCTTGAATCAATCCCAATGAATAGAGCTCAGCTACGGCGTGACGTATGCTTTCAATTTCTTTATTTTTGCGACAAGAGGTTATGCAATGTGCTCGTGGTTCAATTTCAGTAATAAAATTAGTCAATGTATCGGTGGGACCAATTTCCACAAAATGCTCTATATCAAAATCACCCCACATGCTTTGCACACATTCCACCCAACGCACTGCATTTTCATCTAAGTCAACAATATGCTCACAAATACCAATGCGATTTTGTGGATAAAGCTTAGCAGTATAATTGCTTAGCATAGGTGCGTGCTCATCCTTAACATCCATGGCAAGCAAGCTATCTAAGGAACGCTTTCGTACAGCACGTAAATGCGGATGATGAAAGGCCATGGTAACATTTAAAACCATGGCAGGAATTTTTTGCTCCCTACGTAGAATACGCCTAGCTTCTGCAATCATGCCCTTTGGGCCGCTTAATATGTATTGTGTGGGGCTATTGTAATTAGAAATACATAAATCAGGAAAATCTTGTAAAGTTTTTTCAATTACTTCAAAAGGTCCATACACAGCTAACATTCCACTATCTTGAGTGTTTTCCTGCTCCATCTCACCCATAATACGCGCACGTAAATCAAAAATCTCCCACGCGGTCTCTGGAGTATATGCTCCAGACAAACACAAAGCCAAAAGCTCCCCAAGACTATGACCAGAATAAATATCCGCCTTAAAACCTAGTGATTCAAAATAATGGGCTTGAGCATAACCTACCAATAATACATAAGGCATTTGCCAACGCGTTAAGAGTAACTTATTAATGTCGGGCTCATCCATAAGAGATAAAACATCCCACTTAGCTACAGCGGCCAAACGGTCCATAGCAGCACGTGCTGCTGGCACACGATCATAAAGCTCACGGCCCATATGCGGCCACACTGCCCCTTGTCCACTACATGCCACAGCAACTCTTGGCTTTGATTTATCCTTTGCTAGCCATATGCCTTGCTGATGTAGTTTTTTTATGTTCTCAATTGAAGGATTTAACTCAAGTGAAGTTAAAGCGTTGCGCCAAGTAGCACTAGTTGAACCAAGCCTCCAAGCTTCACCAGCATGAGCTAAGCTAACTAAGCGCACACCGTTTTCAGCTTTTTCACTTTCAATATGATTATCTTGGCTGATATCAGAGCTTTCTTGAAAAGAATTTTCTTGATGGCATAGAGGCTTAGACATGAGAGATGGTTTTTTTTCCATATATTTTCCAAAGTTATCTGCTCGAACACTTGATTACATAACTAAACAAGCATGTTCATTAAGATTTATAATATTTTTTCAACAATGTCTAGAAAAGGCACGTTAGCATAATTTCCCTGACTATAATGGGGATTTTTTGGATATGTAAGACAGCTTTTTTTATGAACAAAAAGTTTCTTTCGCCTATTCAAACCTCACATGACTTTTATTTAATTATTTTTGCTCTTAATGTGTGATGTTGAATAAAGTTTTTTTGAGCAATTGGCTTCAACGTTGCGAAGCTAAGGTTTTCTACTGTATAAAAACCACAAAACATATTGTATTAAATAACTAAAATAAAAAACACCGTGCACAACACATAAAAATTAAATGCATGAGCCTAGCCAAGAGCAAAGCTAAGCATACCTAGTATGTGTTCTTGCTAATAATAAAATTTTATAGTACCTCTATCCATTCGCTTGCCTAGGGCACTTGCCCATGCGCGCACAACATATTTTTTGGGGATGGAGCATGACTAAAAAACAACATAATACCGAAAACGATAAAGCTACAAAAAAGCTAGATAAACAAAGCAAGAAAAAATCCATTTTTGGTTCTGACCCTATGCGTAACAAACTTTCAGTTGGACGCATGGTGGAAGTAGCCAAAGCTGCAGGCTTTGAAGATCCCCTATTTAAATGTCATGACAAGGCAGCCAAAGCTAAAACTATTATTGGTGGTAAACCCTATCTAAACTTTTCTACCTATGACTACCTAGACATTAACTCTCACCCAGAAATTACTGCTGCCGTTACCAAGGCTGCTGAGATATATGGTACATCTGCTGGTGCAAGCCGCTTGGTTGGAGGAGAGCGTCCGCCGCATACTGAGCTTGAAAAGGCTTTAGCTAATCTTTATGACGTTGATGATTGTATCTTATATGTTAGTGGACATGCTACCAATGTATCGACCTTAGGCTATCTTTGTGGTACACGTGATTTAATTTTATATGATAATCTTGCCCATAATTCTTTAATGCAAGGGGCAAAACTTGCTGGCTGTAAACGCATGGCTTATAACCACAATGACACAGCCTCATTAGAAAAAATGCTTAAAGAACACCGTGATCAATTTAAGCGTGTGCTTATTGTAACCGAAGGCCTATTTAGCATGGATGGCAATATACCAGATTTGCCTCGTATCATTGAATTAAAAAAACAATATGATTGCGCATTGCTCGTTGATGAAGCCCATTCCTTAGGCACACTTGGTGCTACGGGGCGTGGTGCGCGTGAGCACTTTAATATAGACCCTAAAGATGTAGACATGTGGATGAGCACCTTAAGTAAATCCCTATGCGGATGCGGAGGATTTATTGCCGGAGATCACGAACTAATAAGGTCATTAAAGTATGGCTCACCAGGCTTTGTATTTAGCGTTGGTATGCCACCTATTATTGCTGTAGCCTGCAAAACAGCGCTTGACATTATGCTACGCGAACCTGAAAGAGTACATAAGTTACAACATATTAGTAAATATTTCCTTGAATATGCAAAAAGCTTAGGCCTTGATACCGGTGAGGCTCAAGGCTATGCTAATGTGCCTATCATTTTAGGTGACTCTTTAGTTGCAGGAGCTATGGCTCACGCCTTATTTAATCGTGGTATTTACTCCATGCCCATAACATTTCCTGCCGTCAAAGAAGGTACTGCGCGTTTGCGGTTCTTTTTATCTGCTGCTCACTCTGAAGAAGATATACGCACAGCACTAGATATCACACTTGAGGAAATACCAACTGCTAAAGCATTAGCTGAAAAAGCATTGAAAAAACTAAAAAAGCCTAAATCCTAATGGATATTAGCACTTTATAAATACATAAGACTATGTATGATATGCTTTTGTGCTTTGTTTAGCTTAGCACAAAAGCATTTTTTATTTTAAGCTACGGAGAATCATTATGTGCGGGATTGCAGGATTTTTTCAATTAGACGGTCAAAAATTGCCAGAAAATGCCAAAGTTTGGCTAAAAGATATGACCGACTCCATAAATTATCGAGGCCCTGATGGTGAAGGGCAGTGGGTAGATGGCGCGGTGGCCCTTGGGCATAGACGTCTTTCTATTATTGACTTAAAAACTGGCGCACAACCCATGTCTGACAAGTCCAAGCAAGTCTGGATTACCTTTAATGGTGAAATTTATAATTTCCCAGTTTTACGCAAAGAACTTGAAAAGCTTGGTTATGCATTTTGCACAAATTCAGATACTGAAGTTATACTCTATGCTTGGCAGGAGTGGGGTGAGAGCTGCGTAGAGCGTTTTGAAGGTATGTTTGCCTTTGTTATATTTGATAAAATAAAACAAACTCTCTTTTGTGCACGCGATCGCTTTGGCAAAAAACCTTTTTATTACACTATGCAAGATGGATTTTTTATTTTTGCCTCAGAGCTTACTGCCATTAAGCGTTTTCCAAATTTAAACTTAAGTGTTAGCCCACAAAGTGTTTTACGCTACTTGGTTTATGATTATCCGCCCACACCTGAAAGTATATATACTGAAGTTAAAAAACTTCCCCCTTCACATAGCTTACTGATTAATGCAGGCCAAGCTAGCCTTAGGCGCTATTGGGACATACCAACACCACTAGAAAGCATTAAGGCATCTGAATATGAGCTTGCTGAAGAATTACAATATCTTTTACAATTAGCTGTTAAAAGGCGTATGATTAGCGATGTGCCGCTTGGCGTATTTTTATCTGGCGGCATTGATTCTTCCATTGTTACTGGGCTCATGGCAAGGCAAGCAACTAAAATAAAAACATTTTCCATTGGTTTTGAAGAGGCAAGCTATGATGAATCAAGCTATGCGCGAGTGGTAGCTAAGCATTTTAATACAGATCATTATGAGCATATATTATCATCTGACTATTGCGCTGAAATACTACCACAAATTATTAGTCGTCTTGATGAACCATTGGCGGACCCCTCAGTGGCTCCTACCTATCTTTTATCAGAAGTTACAAGAAAGCATGTTACTGTAGCACTTGGCGGTGATGGTGCAGATGAGCTTTTTGCAGGATATGAACACTTTATTGGTCTAAATCTTGCTGATTTTTATCTTAAATGGCCTAATTTCCTACGCAAAGGCATTGAAAAAATACCTAGTATTGCCCCAGAAAGTAGTAATTACATAAATATCAACAATGCACTTTCTACATTTTTTCAAGGAGCTTATGCCCCGCCATGGCTTAGAGTGCAAACTCTACTTACTGCCTTTACACCTGACATGCGTCAAAGCTTATTGAAGGAAAGTTTTGCCACTGAAAATAAAGAGTTCTTGCAAGATGAGCAAATTTTTGCCCCCACCAAGGAACTCTTTTCCCATTGGCAAGGTAAAGTAAGCAATATGGATAGGACTTTTTATGTCTATGCCCGTCAATTTCTTGTCGATGACATATTAAATAAGGTAGACCGCTGCTCCATGCTTAAATCACTTGAGGTGCGTGCACCATTTTTGGATACCAAGGTGGCTGAATTTGCAGCTCGACTACCATTATCCTATAAACTCAAAGGCTTAAAAAGAAAATATATATTAAAAAAATCTTGTGCAAACCTACTACCAAAGGAAATTCTTACTCGTAATAAGCGCGGATTTCAAATTCCAGTGGCCGCATGGTTACGTGGTGCTTTACGCCCATTAGTGGAAGAATTACTTGGGGAACGCTTCTTGCAAGAACAAGGTGTTTTTAATGTTCCCTTTATTAGGGGGCTGGTTGATATGCACATGAGCGGCAAGAAAGACCTGCGCAAGCCTCTTTGGACTTTACTTGCATTGCAAATGTGGTGGAGGGCAAACACGCCGAAAATTTTATAATCTTAGATAGTTTAGTAGCAAAACAAACTATCTAACCACTGGAGGATAGCATGTTAAAACGTCTTATTTTTACTTTGCTACTATGCTTTGCCATGGTTGTACCAGCAACAGCAGCAGATACTACCGGCATCTATGCTGGTGGTAAGTTCATTTATTCTTATCAAACCTCTTGGGGCGGTGGACTTTTTAGTGAGTCTTATTCACAAAGTACCGCTGGAGGTGGGCTATTTCTTGGGTATGATTTTTATAGGCAAACTGACATACCCATTCGTACTGAAATAGAATACGCTTTTCGTGGTAATATCTACAAAGAAAATTCCACACTAGGCTATGATTCTGAAACATTCTATAATATGCAATCATTGTTAGTAAACTTCTATTATGACTTTTACAATGATTCAGCCTTCACCCCATACGTGGGTGGTGGTATAGGTGCTGGTTTTATGACTGGTGGCTATGAGGTGAAAGGTGGACACTATGTTCAAGATGGAACTATGGATGATACCGTACTTGCATGGAATGTAGCTGGCGGTGTAGGCTATGCCATTACCGACAGAATTACCGCTGATCTTGGCTATCGTTACATTAACTATAGCAGTAGTTACAATAACAATAGTGAACATGATTTTGAAACATCTACCTCTGGCCATGAAGTTAGCCTAGGTGTGCGTTTTAACTTCTAAAATTAAAGCTCTTAAAATAAAAAAACCCTGTATCATATGTTACAGGGTTTTTTTATCATTTAAACATCTATTTTTTTAAGCTTTTGTAAAGTCCACTCATCAGCAAAGTCCTTAGTTTGCTCTGAAAAGTTTGTAATATGTGGCTGCATCAAGTATTTATGCCACAAAGCTTCGCTAGCCCATGTTTCATAAATCAATAATTTATTAGGAGTAGCCATATTTTCATGCACAACAATTTCTATGCACCCTTCAATGGTTCGCGATTTTGCAAGAACCTCTCTTAAGGCTGCAAGCAAATCATCACGCCTACCTTCCTTAATGCTTATGGTGATAACAACTATTAACTTTATGTTTTCCATAGTTTACTACCTGCAAATTGTATAAAAAGCATACTCTACCACACTGTATTTAGAACTCAGGCCACAGGGTGGCATCTAAAGATTGTTCTAGAGTATGAGCCACAGAAAAAATAAATTCCTCACTGAAGGCTTTGCCAATTATCTGCATACCTACGGGTAGCTTACTATCTTGACCCATTCCCACAGGCAAGGCTATGCCTGGTAGACCGGCCAAATTTAGCGAAAGTGTATAAACATCCATTAAGTACATTTGTAGAGGATCTTTATTTAAGCTACCAAGTTCCCAAGCAGTGGTTGGTGATATAGGACCACAAATTATATCGCATTTTTGCAAGGCATGGTCAAAATCTTGCTTAATAAGCCTACGAACTTGAGCAGCTTTTCTAAAATATGCATCGTAATATCCCGATGAAAGTACATATGTGCCTAGCATAATGCGCCTTTGTACTTCTTGCCCAAAACCTTGACTACGTGTTTGCACGTATAATTCTTCTAAATTTTTAATATTCTCAGCTCTATAACCATAGCGAACACCATCAAAACGCGCTAGGTTCGAGCTTGCTTCAGCCATGGCTACAATATAATATGTTGCAATGGCAGCATTGGTATGTGGCAGTTCAATATCTACTAACTCTGCTCCCAAATGCTGCATAGTTGCAAGAGCAGCTTGGCAAGACTGCTCCACTTCGCTAGCAAGACCCTTGGCAAAAAATTCTTTAGGCACTCCTACACGCAAACCTTTAAAGTCTGCTCGGCTAGATAAAGCATTGCTATATGCTCTTGGTGCTAATGGTATTGGAGCTGAGGTGCTATCGCGCTCATCATAACCAGCCATATTTTCTAGCACGAGGGCACAATCTTCCACCGAACGCGCCAAGGGGCCAATTTGATCAAGTGAAGAGCCATAAGCTATCAGGCCATAGCGTGATACGCGCCCATAGGTAGGCTTAACTCCAACACAGCCACAAAGTGATGCTGGTTGCCTAATGGAACCACCTGTATCTGAACCTAGAGCTGCAAAACATTGCTTTGCTACAACAGCACAAGCCGAGCCACCACTTGATCCACCTGGTACGCGCTTTATATCCCATGGATTGTGCGTAGCAAAAAAAGCCGAGTTTTCCGTACTTGAGCCCATGGAAAATTCATCTAAATTAGTTTTTCCAAGAATGATTGCTCCAGCTTCGCGAAGCTTTTGAACCACATGAGCATCATAAAAAGGTACATAATTACTTAATATTTTTGAACCTGCCGTGGTAGTTAAGCCCTTGGTACAAATGGCATCCTTAATACTTATGGGCACACCCCATAAGGGTTTGTTGCCGTCAGGTCCACTTTTATCCATTTCATGTGCAAGCTCGAGTGCTTTATCAGCATCAAGATTTATATAACTTTGTAATTGTTCTGTACTCTTTGTTTGTTCAAGACAAGCTTGCACAGCGTCTTCTGCTTTCATTTCACCTTTAGCAAGAGCATTACGTACAGTAGCAAGATTTAAATTATAAATACTCATTCTATCACCTACACAATACGTGGCACAACAAAATATTGTTCATCATCTTTTGGCGAATTACTTAGTACATCTTGAGGCTTTGCTCTATTCCTAGCTACATCTTCACGCAAAACACCATCGTGGAATACAGGGCTGTATAATGGTTCAACACCATTGGTATCAACATGAGCCAAGGTGTCCATATAGCTTAAAATATCTGCAAATTGAGATGCAAAAAGCTCACTTGTTTCAGCTGTAATATCAAGGCGAGCTAGGCTGGCCATATGTTGTACATCATTAATATCAATATTTTTACCTGACATATTATCCTCTTTATTGTGCCGGTACAGTAGTTGGTGCCGGTGCTGGCACTGGAGCAGAGCTAGCCGGAGGTGCAGTAATAGGAGCCGGAGGCGGACTTGGTGTTGCCGAACTCGTAACAGGTGGACTAGTAATAGGCTGACCAGCAGCATTTTGGCGTACATTAAAATCATTAATAGCTTGTAAACGAATTTGATTAAATAATACCGCATCGGCCGGCATTATACCAGATTGGCTCAATGTAAATAAGTAAAGCCTTTGACTAGCTTTACCAAGACTATCCCAAGTAATTGGGGCCATACTCCAATTAATATTTTGGGCTGATTGTATTCTTGCGTTCACATCAGCAACACTAACTTGACTGCTTAAACCAAGAGCTGAACCAAAACGCACAAAGTCATATCCAAGGCCAGTCCAAAAGTCTGCATTACCAGTGGCAATTAAGGCTTGTGGTACTTGTTTTGGATTCCAAGCACCTGGGAAAACAGCTAGTTTATAATTAGCTGTATTTGCGGTAGTAGTGCCACTCATAAGGCTTTGTTCCCAAAGTGATGTACCAAGTAGCACTTGTTTATCATCACCATTATAGAGGAAAGCCGAGGTAATTAAGTCCATATTTTTCCACGAATCAGGTAAAAATACAGCCTCAAAAGTAGCCGTTGATAGTGGTACACTATTAACTTTGCGCGGATTAAGTAGCGTTGCAGCGGCTTGTGGCCAACTAGCAACATTATCTGGTGCATATCCCACCGATTGTACTGTAGCGCCCATGCTTTGTACGGCTTCGTTAAATATAGAATTCATACGTGTGCCGTAGTTATCTTGCGGGTAGAAAGAACCATAACTTCTAATGCCCATACCCGCAGTAAAACTTAACAAGCTATTAACTTGGTCTTGCGGGCTTGGGAAAAATCGCCATGCAAGACTACCTTCATCTTGACCTTCAAGCGTTGGCAAAAAGGTAAAGAAACTACGCATAGCCGTAGCTTGAGCTGTCTTGGCAGCGTTAAAATTCGTTGCTTGTAGCGGACCCCCCACCACAACACATTGTGGCGGCAATGCTTGAAGTTGACTTAGCCAATCCGCTTGGCTTGTATCTATATGTTGAATTTGTACATTTACACCAGATTGAGCAAGCTCAGTAGCTGCGGCATCAGCACCAGCTCGAATTTTTGTGCTAATAGGAACAATATTTCCACTAGCAGGTAGGGCTAAAATAACACAAGTGGGCTGAGCGGATGGATTAGCTGTTGGGCTGGCAGTAGCCGTATCTGTTGAACTTGTTAGCGGCACATTAAGAATTCGCTGTGGCAAGGCTGGGTCAGCATAGAGACTAATATCTTTTAGTCTTGCCTCAGCCTGAGCACTTATAGGTAGGCCTCGACGCGCATTTTCCAAAAGAATCATATTTGCCGGAAACACAAAATTTGGATTGGCCGCAACACTTTGGGCTAGGGCAGTAATATTTTGTCCGGTGGTATAACGTAACTCTTCACTGGTAATATATTCAATATTTTGCTTTTGTGCTATATCTTTTGAGTCAAAATAACGCGCTATAAGTGGCAGCATTGGTAGGGTTTGAGCAGCAGACCAAGACCTACCCATAAGAATAATTGCCGCTTGAGCACGCGCATTAGGCGAATTACTTGCATTAGACCAAGTTTTTTGTGCCCTCTCAACAGCAACACTGGGAGCTAGCAAACGCACGCTATTTAGCCAAGCCGATTGCCAAGCATTGGTACTGTCAGCATCGGGCATAACAGCATCCCATTGATCTAAAGCATCTAGCGCGTTATTGGGGCGTCCGTTGCGAGCCGCCGCAAGGGCATAGCGTTCAAAAGACTCAGTTTGTTCATTGATGGGTAGGGTAAGCTTAGTAGCCTTGGCATATAAATTTTCTGCCCGCTGCATATCATTGTCATCCCAAGCTTCGCGGGCCTCATCTATCAAGGGGTCTGAGGCAGGAGGAGCAGAGCTACCCCCAAAATTTAAGTTAATATCTTCCAAACAGGCACTGCACCCAAGGCAGCAAATAAGCACTAAAATTACATTAAACTTATGCATTTTCTTGGTGATATTCATAATCAGCACCCTTTTTATATTAAATATTTAATCTAAGCCCATAGCCTTGGCGGCCTTTTTAGCTGCAGTTTTTATTTTACCAAGTGGGGATTCTTCAGGCTGGTGTTGCTCAAATTCACGCAATAATTCTTCTTGCTTTTCAGTAATACGTGTGGGGATAATAACCCGAACATCAACTAACAAGTCACCATTATAACTTTGCCCAAGATATGGCATACCTTCACCCTTAATGCGTAACACAGTACCACTTTGTATGCCCTTGGGAATTTCTAAAGTAACATGCCCTTTAAGCGAAGGTACATCCACCCTATGTCCAAGAATTGCTTGCACAAAAGAGATTTCTTGAGTGTAAAGCAAGTCTTGTCCCTGACGGGTAAAAGTTTTGTCCTTAGCCACACTAATAACTACATATAAGTCACCTGGAGGGCCACCATTAATACCAAGCTCACCCTCACCACGCACACGCAACCTAGTACCTGTATCCACACCAGCCGGAATGCGTACCGAAAGCTCCTTTGTTTCAGCAATAACACCTTGACCCTTACAGCGCGCACAAGGTGTTTTAATGATTTGGCCTTCACCACGACAAATAGGACAAGGAGTTGAAAGTTGGAAAAAGCCTTGTGATCTACGTACTTGACCACTACCACCACAGTGAGCACAAGTTTCTGGACGAGTACCTGGGGCTGCTCCTGATCCTTCACAATCCGGACATTGAACACGCTTGGGAATTTTTAAGGTGATTTCATCACCAGTGGCGGCTTGGGCAAAACTAACGCTCAAGTTATAGCGTAAGTCTGATCCCATCATAGGACGATGAGCACCGCCTGTAGCAAAGCCAAATAAATCGCCAAAAATATCACTGAAATGGGCAAAAACATCTTCATTGCTACCAAAGCCACCACCAGCATTAACCCCAGCATGGCCAAAACGATTATATCGTTCCCTACGTTCTGGGTCACGCAACACGTCATAAGCCTCCGCAGCTTCTTTAAACTTTTTTTCTGCTTCGGGATCGTCTGGATTGCGGTCAGGGTGATACTTCATGGCTAAGCGACGATATGACTTTTTAATTTCATCGTCAGAAGCCGTTTTTGCTACCTCTAAAACTTCGTAATAATCTCGCTGACTCATATTATTGTTTGCTATTATAGATTAACCAAAAATTTATTTATTCTGCACTGGCTTCGGCATTGGTTTCGGAATTGACTTCAGGGCTAGCCAACTCAGCACCTTCAATATGCTCCTCCCCTTCAATGGGAACATAATAAGACATATCTTCGGGTAAAACTTTACCAGCAGCAATTTCACGTAGTGCTGTCACTACTTCCTTGTTACGTGTTGTCACAAGGCCTTCATATCCTTCACGATATTGATAAACACGCTTAATGGCCATTTGAACTAGTAAAAAGCGATTATCCACACGTTCTTGGCAATCTTCTACGGTTATACGCGCCATGAAATAACTCCATATATTTTTGATGTTAAAATATAGTGCCTTTTTTTACCCTGTCTAGGGCAAAAAAATAATTTTACTCAACAGGACAACATACTGATTTTTATGTAATTTAAGCAAAATTGCTCAAATCACTTTGCGTATGTGAGGCAAGTATGCTATAGGGGGCTTCATGCTTTGTCAAGAAATATGAGTATTGTTTTATATATTATTTCGCGTTATTCCTTTAATGCTAGTAATAATAAATCTAATTTTAACCTATACGAACACTTTGACATAAAATTTTTTTATGCAAAAAAATGCAAGTAACTTTGTTAAATAATAAGCAATAAATGAAAAAGAATAAACGTACCTTCGCTCAACAAGTCTGTGTAAAAGCCGCTGGCAAAGCCATGCAAAAAACCAATATGCTAAGTCCGCATGCACGCATTGGAGTAGCTATATCTGGTGGTATGGATAGCTTTGTACTATTAAAAACCTTAACCATACGCCGTGGCATTGTGCCCTTCCCCTTTGAAATCATGGCGCTTCATATTAATCCAGGTTTTGATGCACAAAGTCATGCTCCGTTAATACCTTGGCTTAATGAACATGGCATAGCCTCACATATTGAGGTAACAGATCACGGACCACACGCACACTCTGAGGAAAATAAACGCAATTCCGCTTGTTTTCGCTGTGCTTGGTTAAGACGTAAGCGACTTTTTGAACTATGTGCACATTACAAGTTAAGCCATTTAGCTTTTGGTCATAATGCCGACGACTTAGTTCACACTTTTTTTATGAACCTTTGCCAAAATGGACGCATTGACGGCATGAGTATGAATGAACCATTTTTTAATGGGAGCTTACAAGTCATTCGCCCCTTGCTGCTTATTGAAAAAAGCCATATCCGCCGAGCGGCCAAACAATGGCAACTGCCCATATGGTCAAACCCCTGCCCTTCAGCTGGTTCAACCAAGCGTGCACACATGCAAGAGACTTTAGAACATCTTTATGCAAGCTACAAAGACGCACGAAGTTGTGTATTTAATGGGCTTACGCGCTGGCAATTACAAAAAAACTCTAAACTGGATTAAAAATCTGCTGGCCCTTTGGACCAAGCCAAGGTACAAAAACACATGTTCACTAAAGTTCAACACATGGGCCTTGCAGCCCTAATAATGAGTATAAGCATTTTGCTTTCACGCATTATGGGACTTTTGCGCGATAAGGTTATTTCTTGGCAATTTGGAGCCTCAAGCGAAGCAGACCTTTACTTTACAGCCTTTGTAGTCCCTGACTTTATTAATTATTTACTGGCAGGCGGATATGTATCAATCACGCTTATTCCTCTATTATCTAAACGATTTGAACAAGACAACGAAGATGCGTGGAAGTTTTTTTCAACAGTTTTTTGCTGGGCAACCCTAGCTGTAACAATATTAACTCTTATAGCTTGGTTTTTTGCCGAGCCCTTAGCCAAACTCGTGGCCCCAGGCTTTGACCAAGAACAAACTATGCGTCTGGCCTTTTTCTTACGTATTATTTTACCTGCACAAATATTTTTTGTTAGCGGAGCTTGCTTTTCTGCACTACTATATTTACGCAAGCAATTTATAGTGCCTGCCCTGACTCCACTTATTTACAATGGATGCATTATTTTGCTTGGCATAATATTACCGCCACTTAGCCTTGCTAATGGCATGGAAGGCTTTTGCTACGGGGTAAGCCTTGGGGCAGCCCTTGGGGCATTTTTCTTACCAGCCTTAACCGCAAAACAACATGGATTGCATCTTAAGCTAAGCTTTAAACATAAATATATGGGAAGGTTTTTACTCATAGCTCTGCCTCTCATGTTGGGACAATCAGTAGTTATGCTTAATGAACAGTTTCTACGAATCTTTGGTTCTTTAGCTGGAGAAGGTGTAGTTAGCCTATTAAGTTACGCAAGGCGCATTTCGCAAGTACCTGTGGGCATGATTGGAGCAGCTGTAGCTGTAGCATCCTATCCCTTCTTAGCAAGCCTTGCCGCCAAAAAAGATTTTGATACCTTTGCCAAAACCTTAAATACTGCCATGAGTTCAAGCATAGCCCTCTTACTACCTCTAAGTGCTTGGATGATAGCAGCAGCTCTACCCAGCATGGGTTTTATTTTTGAAGGAGGTGATTTTTCTCATACTGATACCCTAAACTCTACACCTCTTTTACAAGTGATGCTGTTAGCTGTACCGCTTTGGGGCATACAAATGGTTATTGGGCGCGGTTTTTATGCCCTTGGCGATACCCTAACCCCTGCTCTTTTAGGCACCGCAATTACTATTATAAGCCTACCTTTTTTTTATTATTCCGTATCCTTTGGTGCCATGGGCATAAGCATAGTTAGCATAGCAGGTGTCATAGCATATATTGTTGGCATTATAACAATTTGGTATAGACGCCAAGGCGGCGCTGCCTTTAATGGCATACTACGTATTACAGCGTGGGGTGTTGTGCTTTCGGGTATAGCCGCAAGCATATCTGCTATGGTTAGCCATGTTAGCTTAAAATATGCAAGCCAACTACCTTCTATATGGCCTTATATTTTTGCTCTTGCATCAAGCTTTACTATCTTTATTTTAATCTATGTCCCCCTCACCTGGAAATTTACTCCAGAACTTATACGGCCCATTTGGTTACGCATAAAAAATAAAATAATTAAAAATTAAATGGATATGAGCAAGGAAATATATGTGCCTGCCCATATAGATGGGCAACGCCTAGATAATGCTATTATATTGGTATTTCCAAGTCTTAGTTTACGTGCAAGACGACGCTTATGGCAAGATTGGTATATTTATGTTGACGATAATGCTAAAGGACCTGGTTACAGAGTAAAAACTGGACAAAAAATTAGCTTTCGGGCTAATCCAAACACAATTGCGCCAAGCTCAACTATTTCTAATCTTGAGCAACCTTACTTGATTAAACACCTAGATGGCTTGAGTTTTATCTACAAACCTAGAGGTTTGCACAGCACATACTTGGACCATGGTGGGGCAAGCTTAGAATGTAACCTAAGCTCTATCTTGGGTCAGCAAAGTATATTATGCAATAGATTAGATGCGCAGACTTCAGGCATCATAGTTACAGCAAAAGATGACTTAGCCCTCAAACATTGGCAAGATTTAGAGAGTATGGGCCAATGCCAAAAACATTATATAGCTCTAGTGCAAGGAAATGCACATAATTGCACCATCAATGCAGCCTTAGATACCAGTAAGCGTAAAGTTAGCAAAGTATTAGAAAGTAGTGCCCCTGCATTGCGTCATACACACTTTCAAGTCCTAGCAAAGCTTAATAAATCAGACTATCAAGCTCTTATTAATTATTTCCCTTCATTTCAAGAGCATTACCCAAAGGATCTCTACTTAATGGGTTGTACCATTTATAAAGGGGCTAGGCATCAAATACGCGCTCATGCAGCCTATGCAGGATTTCCACTATTTAATGACTTACGCTATATAAACAATACTTATAATGACGAATGCTTCCTTTTACATAACAAAACTCTTGTGTTTGACCAGCAGCAAATAACATGTGAGGCCCCTTGGGATGACAAATTAAGCTCAGTCACAAGCGAAGCCATTAAAAGTTTTACACTTAAAATATAAATTTAATTTTTTTTAAAGTAGTTATATTAACAAAATTTCGTAAAAATTATTGACAATAAAGTAAATAACTCAAATAGATATATAATAAAAAAATAAAAAAATTGTTGGCAATAATCTTACAGTGTGGTATATTTTAACTGTGGTGAGTCGTGGTAGTCCTTTACCACCTCGGCCCCTACCAACAAACCGAGGTTCACCCATAACGGACCTTGCCTCCCCCAGCAAGGTCCGTTTTTATAACTAAATTTATATTTGTTCGTCCTCATTTTGTAACAAAATACCACTATATAATGAATTAATGTTAAACAAAATATTTACAAATTAGTTGTTATATATAAATATTAATCATTCAAACAATTAAAATCATGTGAGGCCCCAGACTTAAACCAGTACATTAACTTGCCTATTGATAAGACTTGGGTTAGAATGTTTAAATAAACGTTATAAACTTTATGGAATTATTTTATGGACGGCAGTACCATTGCACCGCAAGTAAATACTAGCTACATACTCCCAGCATCTTCACCCATGGCCTTTATGCTAGGTCTTCGCCCACTACTAAAAAGATATGAAACACTACCAAAAACTGACTCACCTTGGGATTTTGCCCAGTGTGCACTTCGTACCTTAGGGGTTTTTTCCATTAATGAAGGTGAAAATCTAGACCATATCATACCAAGTGAAGGACCACTCTTAGTTTATGCCAACCATCCTTTTGGAGGCATTGAGGGTGTTATTATGGCAGCTCGATGTGGTCTTTTACGGCCAGATTTTAAACTTATTGCTAATCGTATGCTTTATAGCATACCAGAGCTACGCCCCATGATTATTCCCATAAATGTAGGTGCAAAGTCCCAAAAAGAAAATTTTTCTGCTGTGCGTATGGCATTGCGCCACGTAGAAAAAGGTGGAGCGGTGGGTGTCTTTCCATCCGGAGTAGTGGCACATTTAAACTTATTTAAGATGAGCATTATTGAACCCATATGGCACACCCTATGTGGTAGAATTGCACGCATACCTGACACTTGTGTGCTACCCATACACTTTAAAGGCACAAATAGTGCGTTATTCCATACTGTTGGCTGTATTCACCCCGCACTTCGTACCCTACTTTTGCCACGCGAATTATGGCGTATGCGTGGGCGCACTGTGCGCTATGTGGTTGGTAAACCCATTGACAAAAAACTGCTTAACGCCCTACCAGACGATAAAGCACGCACTGCACATATGCGAGTACGCTGTGAGCTACTTGGGAAAAATCAAAACACACTGCCTAAAATATGGCCTACACCTGTAGCAAAACCCAATGATACAAATGCCCTACATGCTGAAGTACAAGAATACATCCAAAATGATCCCTTGGTGGTAGAAGGCGATTATGTGATTTTTGCACTGGAAGGCAAGCAATCTCAAAATATTTTACATGAAATTTGTCGCTTACGCGAAGAAACCTTTCGCCAAGTGGGTGAAGGTTCTGGCGAAGCTCGTGATATGGATCAATTTGACGGCGATTATACTCACTTAGTTCTTTGGGATACAGCAAATAAGTGCTTAGTTGGAGCATATAGGGTGCGCTGTTTTGCCTCTGATGATGCAAAAAGTATTTTGCCCAAGCTTTATACAGCATCTTTGTTTTCCTATAGTTCAAACTTCTTTGATAATTGCCAGAATTCTATGGAGCTTGGTCGAGCTTTTGTTGTGCCTGCATATCAGCGTGACTATGAGCCTCTAATGCTCCTATGGAAGGGAATAGGTCGACTTACATATCGCAAAAAAATCCGTACTCTATTTGGTCCTTGCAGTATGGGTTTAGGCTATGCCCATGCTTCATCATATATACTAAGTGAATACCTTAAAGAAAATCATTGGCATGATGAACTAGCTTTATTGGTACAAGGCAAAAGGCAACCTGCAAGCTTTACTGGTCCCAATATACCAAGTGTTCAAGGACTTGATTATAAAATCTGTAATCGTGCCGTTAAAGATATTGAAGGCGATAAGGGATTACCTATTTTATTCAAGCATTATTTACAATTAGGTGGACGCATTGCTGCATTCCATGAAGATAGAGTTTTTGGTACTCTTGATGCTCTCTTGGTAGTGGATTTAGCGAAAAGTCCCCAAAAAACTCTTTTACGCTACTTAAACCCTCAAGAACTAGAAGAATTATACGCTACCTATAACAAATAATTCACTACAAGGAGTAAACATGTCTATTCGTACACCAGTAGTGGCAGGAAGATTTTATGAGGGCGAACGCAACACTTTGTACAATTATGTACAATCCACTCTAAATACAGCTGTGCAGGAACATATCAATGGGGATATATGCCATTCAAAATTGGTCCTACTACCCCATGCTGGTCATTTTTTTTGTGGCCATATTATTGCAAAAACCCTTGCACACGTTCATTTACCAGACACCCTAATACTACTTGGACCAAACCATACCGGCAAAGGTAAAGAGTTAGCCGTTTGGGCTAGCGGTGAGTGGCAAACTCCACTAGGTAATGTCGCCATTGATGAGGCGATTACTAATGAAATATTACAAAGTAAAGCCGGCTTTGAAGCAGATAATCAGGCTCATTTAAACGAGCATTCACTGGAAGTTATTTTGCCTTTTTTACAGCTTAAAATACCAAGTTTAAGCATAGTACCCATCGCCATAAGTGGTCGCTACCTAGACAGATTACAAAATGCAGGTTTTGCACTTGGAAATATTATTAAATCACTAGAAGAGCAAGGACGTAATGTTGCCATAATTGTAAGCTCGGATATGCATCATTTTTCTGATCATGATACCACCTTAGCTCTTGATGAACTAGCCTTACAGGCCTTTATGCAATTTAACCCCGCAGAACTTGCCCTTGTAGTTGGGAAAAATAAAATTAGTATGTGTGGGGTTTGCCCAGCCATCGTTGGCCTTTACGCTCTTGAAAAATTAAATAAATCATACTCTTCCCACTTGGCATATCATCACACATCCTATGAAAAAAGCAATGATGATAGCCGCGTTGTGGGCTATGCTGGTCTTTTTGTGAAAGAAAAAACTTGCCAAAGCGTTTAAAAATGTGCATAAATAAAATATTGTGTGTGGATGCATGCTATAATTAAAATTTTTTGGAGGTATTATGTCCCAGCAAGAGTCAAACGTTGTTGTTGACAAAGCTCAATCATCTTGGTCGGATTTGTGGACCAAAGAAGATTACTGGGCCATTTGGCTCGGGTTAGCCTTTGTTTTTCTAGGCCTTTATCTTTATGTGTTTAGTTTCACAGATGCAGATAAAAAAGCAGCTATGGAAAAAATCACCAAAGCTGAAGCCATCATGACAGCAGAAGCAAGTAAGGCACCTTTTAAGACTGTTGCTTGGTATGAAGCTCAAGCAAGCAAGAAAGTTAAATTTAAATCTTCAGACTTTGGTAACGCCTTCAAGTCATACATGAAAGGTCCTGGCCGCTGGTCAACCAATCCTATGTCTGCCTTTGTTCTTGATGAAGCAGGAGCTAAAGCAATCAACGAAAAGGCGAAGCCAGCCGCTGATAAGGCTCGCGCTGCCGCTGATGCCGCTAAAGAAAAAGCCCTTGCAGCAGAAGCTGCTGCCGCAGGCGCATCTTTCAAAGACGATAAGTTAAATAAAGATGCTGACCAGCTAATTACTGATTGGCGTGGTGCAGAGCGTAAGGCCTCATCTGCCGCTTCTAAAGCCAAGGTAAAGCCCTTTAATGTTCTCCCAACCCTTCCTGTAATAATGATCGTATTGGCCCTTATTTTCAGTATAGGTATGGGCTTTATGGGTTACAGCATACCTAAATTTATTGTTGGTTTTATTGGTCTTTTTGCCTTTACCGTTTTTGCATTAACCATGGGTGGTCAGCTCAATATGCGCTACTATGGGGTAGGAACCGAGGCTTGGGCTATTATTCTTGGCATGCTAGTAGCTAATACTGTGGGTACGCCAAACTTTATGAAACCAGCTCTACAAGTTGAATACTATATCAAAACCGGTCTTGTATTGCTTGGTGCTGAAATTTTAATGGACAAAATCATCGCCATTGGTATCCCAGGCCTTTTCGTAGCTTGGGTGGTAACACCAATCGTTCTTATTACGACCTACATTTTTGGTCAAAAAGTTCTTAAAATGCCTTCCAAAACTCTTAATATTACCATTTCTTCTGACATGTCTGTGTGCGGAACCTCAGCAGCTATTGCTACAGCCGCAGCTTGTCGTGCTAAAAAAGAAGAGTTAACCCTAGCTGTTGGTATTTCCTTGCTCTTTACTGCTATCATGATGATTGTTATGCCTGCTGTTATTAAAGCTTTAGGTATTCCAGCCGTTCTTGGTGGTGCATGGATTGGTGGTACCATTGACGCTACTGGCGCTGTTGCTGCTGCTTGTGCTTTCCTTGGTGAAACAGCCATGTATGTTGCTGCAACCATTAAAATGATTCAAAACGTACTCATTGGTGTAACCGCCTTTGGTGTTGCTGTTTA
>CAYJLD010000019.1:0-33837 GCA_964371195.1 uncultured Desulfovibrionaceae bacterium
CCCCTGTTAGCACAAAGACTTACTCACAATAGATCAATAAAGCCTAGCTTTTTTTGCAAACAGCAATTTTTTGTAACTCAAAATCTAGATCAAAGTCACATAGAGCATCTTTAAGCAAATAATTAAAATTTGCACGCGTAATAAGACAAGCCCCCATACTCTCCATATGATTAGTGGCCTGCTGACAATCAAAAAGTTTAAAATCTAATTCTTTTAAATATTCCACAAGGTAAGCCAAAGCTATTTTTGACGCATCCGATACATGATGAAACATGGACTCACCAAAAAAAGCCTTGCCCATTGTTAAACCATAAATTCCACCCACCAATTTTTCATCTTGCCAGCATTCCACAGAAAGTGCAAAACCAAGCCTATGTAAATTACTATAAGCAACTTGCATTTCAGGTAAAAGCCACGTGCCATCTTGTCCAGCACGTGGTACTTGCGCACAATTTTGCATGACTAAATCATAAGCCTTATTTACCGTACAACAAAAAGAGGCATTCCTTATTTTGCGACGTAAGCGACTTGATATTTTAAATTTATTCAATGGCAAAACACAGCGCGGATTGGGTGACCACCAAAGAATTGGACTTTGGGCAGCATACCAAGGAAAAATACCATGGGCATAGGCATAAATAAGTCGCTGTGGGCGTAGGTCTCCACCCACGGCCACAAGGCCGTCGGCTCTGGATATGGGTGGAAACCATAATTCATCAGTTAATGTAATAATCACATCATTTACCAATGTTTATTTCAAAATTTTCAACGCCAAACCACACAAACTATGCTAAGCCATAACTAAACTTAAGACCCTCAGTATTGGCAGCAATGGTAACAACTCCACCGCGGGTCAGTTTTCCAAAAAGTAGCTCTTGAGCTAGTACATCTTCAATTTCATTACGTATAACACGCTGTAAAGGCCTAGCACCATATAGAGGATCATAGCCTTTAGCAACAAGCCAATCTTTTGCATCTGGGGTCAGGATAATTTTTACCTTGCGTTCTGCTAAGCTTGTGGCAAGCTGGTCTACAAATTTTTCCACTATATTACCCATAAGATCAGGACTTAAACCACTAAAGGGTATTATGGCATCAAGTCTATTTCTAAATTCTGGTGAGAATGCATTTTCCACTGCTTTAAGGCCTTTATCAGCCAAATTTTCTAAGCTTTTTTCCCCAAAACCTAGATTTGCTCTAGTCATTTCACGCACACCAGCATTGGATGTCATAATTAAAATAACATTGCGAAAATCAGCTTTGCGACCACTATTGTCGGTTAAGGTTCCATAATCCATAACCTGCAAAAGCACATTATATATATCTTCATGAGCTTTCTCTATTTCATCAAGTAATACCAATGAGTATGGTGCTTTACGTATAGCTTCAGTTAATTGCCCTCCTTGCTCAAAACCCACATAACCAGGAGGAGCCCCAATAAAGCGCGATACAGCATGTTTTTCCATATATTCGCTCATATCATAGCGCAAAAACTGTATTCCGAGACATTGAGCCAATTGCTTGGCAAGCTCGGTTTTACCTACACCTGTGGGCCCATAAAATAGAAAACAACCAGCTGGGCGTTGCTCACGGTTAAGACCAGCCCTTGCACGCAAGATTGCTTTAACAGTTTGATTTACAGCAATATCTTGACCAAATACGCGTGCACGCACATCTTTTTCTAATGTGGCAAGACGTTGTTTTTCTTGACTTGATACAGAACGCTCTGGAATGCCAGCCATGCGAGCTACAACACGCTCAATATCATTCACGCCTACCTTGGCTTTCTTAGGGCCAGCTGTCTTTAAGCGCACATAGGCCCCAGCTTCATCTAACACATCTATGGCTTTGTCCGGTAAAAGTCTATCTTGTAAATGACGTGCAGATAGTTCTACAGCAGCTTTTATTGTTGATGCTGAATAGCTTACCTTGTGATGAGCAGCATAGCGCGCCTGCACACCTTGTAATATGGAAAGACACTCTGCTTCAGAAGGTTCTTTAATATCAATACGTTGAAAACGCCTTGATAGAGCACGATCTTTTTCTAAATGATTGCGAAACTCCTCATGGGTGGTTGAACCCATACAACGAATTTCACCATTTGCTAAAACAGGCTTTAATAAATTTGATGCATCAAGTGAACCACCAGATGTGGAACCTGCACCCACAATAGTATGTATTTCATCAATAAATAAAATAGCATTGGGCACTTTTTTTAATGATGAAATGACACCTTTAAGTCTATTTTCAAAATCACCACGATAGCGCGCACCAGCAAGCAAGCTACCCATATCTAAAGCAAAAATGCGAGCAGACTTAAACATGTCTGGCACCTGCCCATCTACAATACGAAGAGCTAAGCCTTCGGCTATGGCCGTCTTACCAACCCCAGGCTCACCTACAAAAAGTGGGTTATTTTTACGCCTACGGCACAATACTTCCACAGTGCGGTCAAGCTCAGGCTCACGCCCCACAAGAGGGTCAATATTTTCTGCAAAAGCTTTCGCCGTTAGCTCTACGGCATAGCGTGCCAAAGGATCTTTGTCGGCATTATCCATATTGGCAACACCTATAGATCCATTCCCACGCTCACCATGCGAAATATATTCTAAGACATTTGCACGGGTAACACCTTGTTTTTTTAAATAATGACTAGCATATGCATCATCTTCTTCCATCATAGCTGCTAATACATCACCAAGTTCAACTAAATCACGGCCAGCAGAACGAATATGATGCAATGCACTTTCTAGTACACGTTGAACTCCGTCGGTTTGTATAACTTCGCTCATATCATCTTCATCACGTAATTCCATATTTTGTGAGAAAAATTCTTCTAATTGATCACGTAATAAGGCTGGACTAGCTCCACAACCTTCAAGCAAAATGCGCCCATAATCTTCAGTAGTCATGGCATATAATAAGTGCTCAAGAGTTAAAAACTCATGTTTGCGACGTTGCACATCTTGCAAAGCAAAGTGCAAAACCTTTTGTAAATGTTTACCGAGCATAAAAAATCCTTAAAAATCTATAAAATATGCAAAATATCTTAATGTTATTCAACTTCTTCTAATGTACAACGTAAAGGAAAACCAGCCTCACGAGCCAGAGTCCGTGTTTGACGTACCCTAGTCTCCGCTATTTCATGGGTATAAATACCACATAAGCCGACACCACTTTGATGCACAGATAACATAATTTTTGTTGCTTCTTCTGCTGTTTTACGAAAAACCTTCATAAGAATATGCACTACAAATTCCATACTAGTATAGTCATCATTATGTAAAAGTACCTTGTATTTGCGTGGTTCGCGCAAATGTTCTTCCATCAAAATATCGCTATCATATTGCGAACTTGAGTGGGGTTTATCCATTCAAACCGTCCCTTTATTAGGCAAAACCATTTTAACCAGGCTAATTAGCTTTTGCTACAAATATTTGTGTCAAACACAAGTAAGCACTTAAAGATACTGGTCAAGATGCAATGCATATAATAAAAATGTAAAAAAAAATTCTCGGGCCAGAGTATGCCACTTAATGAGGTCTTATGGCAAGAAATAAGCAAAAAATATTTCTTACTAAAGCACTAGGTTATAGAGAACGAAGCGTAAGGATTATCTTTTTGCGAAAAGTCTTTTTTGTAATTGCATCACGGTATTAATACCATTTTTTTCCACTTGAGGATGAAAGATTGGTTCATAACCAAGGCGTGAAGCTTGAGCAAAACGAATATCTTGCGCGCTAACACTACGTATTTGACCATTTAAGTCCACTTCACCCCAAAATACAGCCCGCTCAGGTAGAGCAATATCATAAAATGACGATAGCACAGCCGCCACTAAAGCTAAGTCCATGCCAGGGTCATCAAGACGCATCCCCCCACCAACTTTTGCATATATGTCAACCTGTCCAAAATTCAATTTAAGACGCTTTTCTAAAACCGCTAACAATAAATGTAAACGATTGGTATCAAAGCCAAGGGCTGTACGTCTTGGTATTGCCAAATATGTTTTTGACACAAGAGCCTGTATTTCAACAGCAAATGGCCTATGACCATCTACTGCCATAACCACAGCAGTACCACTAAGTGTGGCATCGCGCGCAGCTAAAAAAAATGTAGATGGATCTTCCACCAACTGCATGCCATTATTAGTCATATGAAAAACAAGCAATTCCTCATTAGGCCCAAAGCGGTTCTTAAAAACTCGTAACAATCTAAACATCTGACGACGATCGCCCTCAAGTGAAATTACCGTGTCAACCATATGTTCAAGTAAGCGTGGTCCAGCTAGGGTTCCTTCCTTTGTCACATGCCCAACCAAGACCAAGCAAGTACCAGCTGCACGGCATTTTTCAATTAAATCAGTTGCTACTGCCCGAACCTGACTCACATTACCAGGTAAGCCTTCTGCCTCCATACTGCTTAAAGTTTGTACTGAGTCAACAATTAATAATGCTGGAGGTTCTTTTACAAGCATGGGATGCAAATCTTCCACATGCACAGTGGATAAAGCCCAAAGGTTATCATGCAAAATATTTAGCCGCTGACCACGATTTTTTATTTGCGGTAATGACTCCTCACCACTGGCATACACAACCTTTAAACCCAGTGCAGCCACATAACCAGCCAGTTGTAATAATAAGGTAGATTTACCAATACCAGGCTCACCACCCATTAAAAGAGCAGAACCAGGTACAAAGCCTTGTCCAAGTATTCTATTAAGGGGCTCAAGACCAGAGCTAAAAGCAGTATGGCCTTGTTCGCTCACAGCTTTTAAAGGTATGGCATTTTTAATGTCAGAGTGATGTTTGAGTTTTGACTTTGTGCTTTTTACCAAGGAGGCTTCAAGTGTATTCCAAGCTTGGCAGGTAGGGCATTGCCCACGCCACTGCGCACATTGTGCACCGCAAGCTTTACAAATATAATTTTCACGCACCTTGGCCATTGGCAACTCGATGTATATATGGTTTATTCGTCCTCAACATCCTTGGAACTAATAATCTTAACCCCAAATTCAGCCACATCCGGTGGGGGGTTATAGAATAATACCATGAATGGAACTTCACCATTGGGAGCTACATTGGTGTTTCTGCTAAGGATTTCTATTTGATTGGTTAAAAATGACTCCAGCTCTTCCTCGCCAAGCACTTGAAGTTGAAATAAAGAAAGCACTGTTCCTGCCAATTGCTTCTTAAGCATGAGGGTATTTTTATCCTTACCATATATGGCGGCCTCCACTTCTATGAGGTCCTTTGGTACAGGAAATTCATTGACCACAATACCTTCAATAACAAAAACTGAACCAATTTTCTCATTTTCAACATAGTATTGACGCACGTTACGCATGGTCATTAATTCTACGCTTTTAGCAAGGTGGGCTGGATCTTGGCTTTTAGTGTCCATCATACTATTGGAATAATACCACCATCCACCGGCACCACCACCACAAAGTATAGTCAAAACTATTAATAAAAGAATAATCTTTGACTTTTTACCCTTAGGCTTTTGCTCCTTTGGTGAACTATCAAGATCTAAACTTGCATCAGAGCTATCAAGATCTAAATTATTATCTTGAACTTCTGCATCAATCTGCGCCTCTTCTTGTGCTGGTGGAGCTTCTAGAGTAAAAACATTCTTACATACCGAGCAACGAAACTTGGCATTGGCACGCACCACATCATCGGCAAGATTGAAGCGACTAGCGCAATTTGGGCATTGTATTTCCATATTGAATTACCTATTTCAACAGAACTATATTAATCGTAGTTTAATCACCAAGTAATACACCTATTCAAAAATTACTTCATATAGTCCGGATAAATTACGATAATTTTCCGCATAATCAAGACCATAGCCAACAACAAAGCCGCTGGCAATACTAAAACCTACAAAATCTGAGGTAATTTTTATTTCACGCCGTTCATATTTATCTAAAAGTACAGCACTACCTACGGACAAAGTATCGAGTTTTGAAAATTTATCCAATAAAAACTGCATACTATGTCCAGTATCCACTATATCTTCCACCACCAGCACATGTTTACCCTTAAGATTAGTATTAACATCTTTAGAGCAAACTATGTTATGTGATGAACTAAGCTCATTACCATAACTAGAGAGGCACACAAAATCCATTTCCACATCTGACCTTGATATGGCACGAAATAAATCCGCACAAAAAATGGCTGCACCCTTAAGAACGCCTACTAACACCAAGGGTTCATCACCATAACGAGCATCAATTTGTTTACCTAGTAATTTTACACGTTGCTCAATATCTGTGGCAGATAAAATCTCTTTTAGCTTATGAGCTTGCATACTTGCCTCATGATAGTTTTAGCAATACAGCTGTTTCATCACAATCTGGGTATTTAGGGCAATGCACACAGTCTGCCCAAATTTTTTGAGGTAAAATATCCTTATCAACCACACTAAAGCCTAGACATTTGAAAAAATCTTCCTGATAAGTTAGAGCAAAAGCTGTGTCAATGCCAAGCTCACTACAGTCAGCAAGACAAACTTCAACAATTTTACGCCCAAGGCCACGCTTGCGGTATGAATCATGCACCACTAATGAACAAATTTCTGCAAGGTTATCCCACATGGGTGACAAAGCACAACAGGCAAGAATTTCTCCTTGTGCGGTTTCAGCCACATAAAAATCCCTAATGTGTCTATAGAGATGACTTAAAGCCCTTGGTAATAACAGGCCTTGTTTGGCGCAATCCATAAGTAGGGCATGAATACCCTTAACATCCCCCATATGCGCTCTACGAATTGTCAGATTTAGCATTGCCAGCTTCCTCTAAAAGTACCTTAATAAATTGTTTGAGTTCTTCTTCGGTTACAAAACCAGAAGCATTAGCCACAAGCTTACCGCTTTTATCGTAGACAAGGTTATGTGGTATGGTCTGCACCTTAAAAGCTTGAGCTAAACTTAATTCTGCTAAATAAATTGGATAATCTATTTTCATACTCTCAGTGAAGCTTGGTAACTTTTTTGGATCTTCATCAACAGAAATTCCCACCACAACTACATCCTTAGACATACTATTGGCAACGGACACAAGACCAGGAATTTCCTCTCTACAAGGTGGACACCAAGTGGCAAAGAAATTCACCAACACAATCTTACCCTTATGACTAGCTATGACCTTTTCAAAAGCTTGAGGATTAAGCTTTTCTATTTCAGCTGCATGCGCAAAGTTAGCATTTAATACAACAAAACAAAATCCAAAGCATAGCAAGGTTGTAATAATTTGTCTCATAATCATATTCCTATAATAAAGTTTTAGCAAGACGCACAGCACCTACTGCATCGGCAGAATATCCATGCGCCTCAATGGAGTCAGCAAAAGCCTGTGTTACTACAGCACCACCTATCATAATCTTAAACGGCAAGTTTTGTTCACGAACCATTTTTACAGTATCTTCCATACGCACCATGGTGGTAGTCATTAGTGCTGATAAACCTATAATACTGGCATTGTGCTCCTTAGCACATTGCACTATATCCAATGCCTTTACATCCTTTCCGGCATCTACCACTTCAAAACCATGATTACCAAGCAAAAGAGCTACAATGTTTTTTCCAATATCATGAATATCACCTTCCACTGTGGCAAGCACAATGACTGGCCGTTTTTCCTGACCACGTAATTTTTCAAGCAAGGGTTTTACATGTGCAAAAGCTTTTTGCATGGTTTCAGCAGAGCGAATAAGCTGAGGCAAAAAATATTCTCTTTTTTCATATTTTGCACCCACCTCAGTTATGGCCGGAATAAGCTTTTCTTGCACCATAACCATGGGGTCAGTCCCTGCATCAAGCTCAGCTTGCACAAAGTTTAATACATTTTCTATATCTCCATATAAAACTGCATCATATAAAGATGCAATGGTATTGCCTGCGCCCTTAATTTGCTTTGTTTTTTGCTCATTAATAACACCACTTTGCCAATGAGCATAATTGTCAATAAATCCTTGGGCATTCTTATCTCTATTCAATAAAACTGCAGAAGCATCGCGCACTTCACATAGGCGCGCATTATCAGGATTACCAATACATGACGAAAGACCAGCCCCAACACATAGTGATAAATAAGTTGCATTTAGCAGTTCTCGTGCTGGCAAACCAAAAGAAACATTAGAAAGACCAATGGTTGTGGGCAATCCATTACGCATGCACCAACGTATAGTCTCAAGACATTGACGCCCAGCTTCTGCCTTAGATGATACTGCTAAGGCCAAAACATCCACTACAACTAAACGACGTAAGATGCCAAGAGCATCTACTTGTTCAAGTAAATTTTCTAGAATGGCAATACGCTCAGTAGCTTGTACTGGTAAATTACGCCCTTGCAAGGGTAGTAATATAAATGGAGCTCCAAAATCACGACATAATGGCCCAAGAACTTCCATACGCCCTACTTCACCACTAATGGAATTCACCATGGCAGAGCCAGGACAATAAGGCAAAGCTGCTTGTATGGCTTGTATATTTGAAGAATCAAGCGATAAAGGAACTTGGCATCTACCAACTAAATTACTGACAAGCTTGGGTAATAATATTGCCTCATCCACTAATGGTGCGCCTACATTCACATCCAGTATAGGTGCACCAGCTAAAATTTGCTCATCAGCATAGCGTGTAGCAAGGCTAAACTCACCAGCTTGTAATTCGGCAGTAAGTTGTTTTTTACCAGTGGGATTTATGCGTTCACCAATTATAGCTAGAGGATAATCCTCTCCTATGCGCACAATTGATGAGCGCGAAGTCAAGGCAACACCACGTATACCAGCACCAAGAGATGGGCGCCTAAGTTCAATACTGCCAACAGCTTGCTTTAATGCAGCAATATGCTCTGGTGTAGTACCACAACAACCACCAAGTATGTTTACCCCAGCCTTAGCAAAAGGAGCTGTTTTTTGAGCAAAGCTTTGTGGGTCAAGTCTAAAAACTGTTTGCCCATTTATAAGCTCAGGTAAGCCTGCATTGGGCTCAACTAAAACCGGAGTCCTAGCATACTTAAGAATTTCATCTATAACATCAACCATTTGCTCAGGTCCAGCACTACAATTAGTACCTAAAGCCGCAACACCTAAGTTTTGCATGGTTTCTACAAATATTTCTGGTGTTGAACCAGTTAAGCTAACACCTTGTTCAAAAGTCATGGATACCATGATGGGCAAATTGCACTCTTTACGTATGGCAACCACCGCAGCCCTAGCTTCTGCCAAATCAAATTGAGTTTCAATAAAGAATAAGTCTACCCCACCCTTCAAAAGCCCACGTACTTGCATGGCATATGAGTCTATAAGATCAAGGGGCTCTATATCACCAAGCGGGCGCACAAAGTGCCCCGTAGGCCCAAGATTTCCAGCCACCAATACCCTATGCTCGGCATGTTTTGTGGCGGCACGGGCTACTTGGGCCATCTTAGTATTAAATTCTATTACATCAATAGTCTGAGGCAATTTATATTTATTACCGCCAAAAGTGCAAGTGGTCAAAATATTTGAGCCAGCCTGCACATAGGCTTTATGAATACCTTCTAAAATTTCTGTACGCTCAAGGCAAAAAGCTTCAGGGCTAACTCCGGCTGGAAGACCGGCAGCTTGAAGCATTGTACCCATTGCACCATCTAAAAACAATAAACCATCTAAGGTAAGGCTTAAGTCGCGCATGCAGACTCCTAATTAATACAACCGTAAAATAACTAAATTAAGTATCATTTGCCTCTGTGCAAACCGCATATATTATGTTATCTTGCAATTATTGGGTTCCTCACATATTATGCTTTATCAACCCTGAACTCAATATAATGCTAAAAATAGACTTTTCAACTGGCCAGTAGAGAATATATATGAAAAAAACTAAAAAAGAAACTTCTAATCCTACACCTAACCCGCAAGACAATGAGCATAATGTGGAAGTGCTAGACCTAGATCTAGACCAAGACGAACAAGATGAACAAGAAAATGTTGACTTTGATTCAGATGACTTAGATATAGATATTGATGATGATATCATTGATATTACCGATGATGATTCATCCAATGATTCAAGCCTTGCGCCGGCTTTAGCCCCTAGCAACCTACCAAGCCCAACCCTTAGCCGAGATAGCTTACATCTTTATCTTAAAGAAGTAAGCCGCTTCCCCATGTTAAAGCCTGAAGAAGAGCAAATGCTTGCAAGACGGGTACGTGATCATAATGATAGCGATGCAGCTTTTAGGCTTGTATCATCTCATCTTAGGCTAGTGGTTAAGATTGCCATGGATTTTCAGCGCCGATGGATGCAAAATGTTTTAGACCTTATTCAAGAAGGTAATGTGGGTTTAATGCGTGCTGTTAATAAATTTGACCCTGATAAAGGTATAAAATTTTCATATTATGCATCATTTTGGGTAAAGGCATATATTCTTAAATTTATTATGAATAATTGGCGTATGGTCAAAATTGGCACAACCCAGGTGCAACGTAAATTATTTTATAATCTAAACAAGGAACGACAAAAACTCATCTCACAAGGTTTTGACCCAGATGCGTCAATGCTCTCAGATCGTCTGGGAGTAAGTGTTGAACAAATTAATGAAATGGATCAACGTCTGGCTGCTTCAGATATGTCACTTGATATGCAAGTAAATGATGAATCTGGTGGGGCTACACGTATGGATTTTTTACCAGCCCTTGGACCAGGAGTTGAAGACAGTATTGCTAGCAAAGAAATAGCAAACTTAGTGCAAGACCACTTACGCACTATCTTGCCAAAACTAAATGAAAAAGAAACCTACATACTACAAAACCGCCTATTAACTGACGAACCTGCCACCTTGCGCGAAATTGGCGAAAGGTATAATGTAACTCGTGAACGAGTACGCCAGCTAGAAGCCCGCTTGCTTGAAAAATTGCGTCAGCACTTAAGCAACGATATTAAAGACTTTTCAGAGGAATGGATTAAAAAATAATATGAAATATTTGCGTATATTGCGTTATTGCTTTGTCTTACTTATACTTTTGGCATCCGGCCTACTTTTAGGCTGTGGTGGTTGTGCTTCGCATGAAAAAGTAGCCGAAACAAAAACCGTCACTTTGCAAAAAAATGAAAAAGATACTAAGTGGACTCTTAATGCCAATGCCACTGCAACCTATATGTACTTGCTTTACGATCAGGCTTTGCGCCAAAATGATACAGAAGTACTTATCTATGCCTTAAAAGAACTTTCCAATTTCAACCCACCGGTTTGGGTCTATATTGACGCTGGTATATTTTATATGGATTTGGAGCCAACTCCCATTTTGCCGCTCATTAAAAAAGGTTTGCAAAGTTATCCAGACAACGTTTCATTAAACTTACTCAATGCTGAATTATTACAAAAATCTGGACAAAATAAAGAAGCTATTGAACGTATTCGTGACTTTGGTAAACGTCATCCCCAAAACACCGATGCAAAACTCGAGCTAGCCTTACTCTTAGTTAATTCTGGACAACATCAAGAAGCAGACTCCTTACTAAACAGCATTACAGGAGTTGAGCGCACAGCCCTTGTGGAATACTATCATGCCAAGGCTTTAATTGGCATGCAAAGACACAAGGAAGCTTTACCTTATTTAGAAAAAGCCCTTCTAGAATTACCAAACTTTACTGAAGCACTCATAGATCTTGCTTTTATTTATGAGCAAGATAAAAATTTTAGAAAAGCACGTGAAATATATGAAGTTATATTAGAGCAACAAGGGCATAATCAGGAGATACTTTCGCGCCTTATTTATTACTCTTTACGTCTAAAAGAACCACAAAAAGCTTTAGAGTATTATGAAGAAGGCCCCATGACCTTGGATTTAAGTGCTACTATTGGTAGCATGCTAGTGGAAGAAAAATACTATGATCTTGCAGAGCCAATTTTGCGTAAATTAATTGAATTGCCTAACGCACCACAAGAATTGTATTTTTATTTGGCTGCCATATCATATGAAAGAGATAAAAATGCAGAACAAACCTATACTTGGCTAAGCCATATTAAGGAAGATCATGCCGATTATATTCGTGCGCTTTTATTACGTTTACAACTATTACTAGACTTAGAAAAATATAATGAAGCCTTAGATTTAGTACAAATGGGGCAAAAAAAACATCCCGAGAACAAAGCCTTAGCTGTAGCAGAGGTACGCATCCTTGCTACCCTTGAAGATATGGATAAAGCTTTGGAACTATCACAAAAAAATATGACAAAATGGCCTGACGACTCAGAGATTGCATTTTTACATGCATCATTATTAGATCAACTAGGTGACAGAAAAGCTGCCCTTGCTGTCATGGAACAGATTGTCAAAAAGCATCCTAATCATTACCAGGCATTAAACTATATTGGTTACACCTTGGCCGAAGAAAATCGAGATCTTAAACGTGCATTGGAGCTTTTACGTAAAGCTGTAGCGCTCTCACCTCAAAGTGACTATATTTTGGACTCATTGGCTTGGGCTCTTTATAAATTAAAGCAACTAGATGAAGCTTGGGTTACCATCAATAAAGTAATAGAAATTCACACCACCAATGATCCAGTTGTTTGGGAACATTATGGAGATATTGCCAAGGCCCTTGGCAAGAAAGATGAAGCTCGTATTGGCTATGAAAAAGCCTTACAATTATCGCCTAAAAATTCAAAAAGTATAGAAAAACGCCTAGATGATTTATAAGAGTGTACCATGAGATACTTCTACATTATATTGTTAATCTTAAGTCTTTGTGCTTGCGCCAAAACTGTTCCAACGCCAAGCATAAGTCCAGAAAATAGTGAAAAATCTTGGCATAGTTATGCTGCAAGCGGTACAAGAGATATTGGCCCATTTCGCACACAAATGAGTTTACGCTTTGGAGTAGAGGGCAATACTAGACGTGTTACGGCCATACTTTGGGGCAATAATCACCAAGAGCTACGCCTTGATGTCAACGCTGGTATTGGCGTAAGTGTTGCAAAAATATTTGAAAATGAACAAGTTTTTCTTATTTTCGTGCCTCGCGAAGAAATAGCCTATATGCACGAAGGAACACAAAAGCCACTTTTTAAGGCCGGAGTGCCTATGCCATTTAATTTGCACCAATTAACTCAAATTATTGAAGGTAGATATAGCGCTGTATTTGGCACCAAACGCGACCCAAATCATAATCAAGAAGCTAATGCTAACAATCTAGTATTTAAGCTAATTGATAGTCCATTTGCTGGCACTCTCACTCTTAACACCCAAGGGCTTCCAGTTTCTTGGCAAGAGCAAGATAAGCAAGGCTGGAATTTAAGCTTAGGTTATAATGATAATGAATTACTACCATACAAAATAACCATGATGCATAAAGATACAGGTAGGCGCGCAATTTTACTCATAAAGGATAGGGAACTATCCCTAGCCCCCTTTACGGCTGAACAAATGAGACTTATTATACCAAGTAACATTGCAATTTTACCTTTAGAACAAGCTCAGGCTTTATATTAAACTATGGAGCACAAATGCATAAAATTATACATATAGCTAGTGATCATGCTGGATTTCAACTTAAAGAAGTCATCAAATCTCACCTTGAAGCTCAAGGACATACAATAAAAGATCACGGAACCAATAATACCGCCAGCTGTGATTATCCCATATTTGCCAAGTCCTTATGTGCAAGTTTACTTGATGAAGGTGGAAGCGGTATATTAATTTGTGGTACAGGTGTTGGCATGTCCATCATGGCCAATCGTATGAAAGGCATTAGAGCAGCCCTATGCGCTAGCGAATTTCAAGCTCAAGCCACCCGTGCCCACAACGATGCTAACGTACTTTGCCTTGGAGAACGCGTTACTGGCTTTGGCGTTGCACTTAATATAGTAGATATTTTTCTAAATGCATCCTTTGAAGGCGGACGCCATCAAGGACGCATTGAACTTTTTGACAAATAAAGCTGGGAATTATGCAATTATATAATACACTTACAAGAAAGAAAGAAGAATTTATTCCTGTTAATGAGGGTAAGGTATCCTTATATGTTTGCGGCATAACTGCCTATGATTATTGTCATATTGGCCATGCACGCTCTGCATTGGTTTTTGACGTTTTAGTACGTTATTTTAAGTATAAAGGATTTGATGTACGCTTTGTACGTAATTTTACTGATATTGACGATAAGATTATTAATCGAGCCAATGCCGAAGGCCGCGATTGGCGTGAGGTAGCCAGCACCTATATGCAAGCTTTTCATGAAGACATGGATGCATTAAATATTTTACGCGCCAGTAACGAGCCTCGCGCCACCGAGTACATTCCTCAAATGATTGAGCTATGTCAAAAGCTTATTGCCGATGGTAAGGCTTATGCTACTCCAGCTGGTGATGTATATTTCAAAGTACGCGCCTATGAACCATATGGCAAACTCTCTGGACGTAGCCTTGACGATTTACAAGCTGGAGCGCGTGTTGCTCCAGGAGAAGAAAAACAAGATCCACTTGATTTTGCTCTATGGAAAGGTGCTAAACCTAATGAGCCACATTGGGATAGCCCCTGGGGTAAGGGGCGACCTGGCTGGCATATTGAATGTTCAGCCATGAGTGAAGAATATTTACCCTTAGATATTCATGGAGGTGGCCAAGATTTAATCTTCCCGCACCATGAAAATGAAATTGCTCAGACAGAAGCTTGCACTCATAAAGAGCTTGCTCGCTATTGGGTACATAATGGTTTTGTGCAAATTAATTCTGAAAAAATGTCAAAATCATTAAACAACTTTAAAACAATACGTGATATTTTAGAGCAATATTTACCTGAAACTCTACGCTTTTTCCTCTTGGGTAAGCAATATAGAAGCCCCATTGACTTTACTGACACAAGTATGGATGAAGCTGAGCGTGGGCAAAAGCGCATTTATCAATGTTTGCATGATGTCAATATTGCCCTTGAGCGACAAAACTGGAAAAAAAGTCCCTTCCCTGCTGAACATATTGACGAATTATTAAGCACAGAACTTGCTATTAAAGCTGTTATGGATGATGATTGCAATACTGCCGCAGCCATGGGACATCTTTTTGCCTTAGTACGTTTGATTAATCGTTGCCTTGAAGATAAGGCCATACGTGCCAGTGAAGGAATGCGTGACTTCCTGTTAAGTTTTCACAAAATTATGCATACTTGGGCCGATGTGCTTGGATTATTTCAAACTAAGCCCCAAGATTTTTTAATTTCCTTACGTAACCAGCAGGCTAAGCGTAAAAATATTGATGTCACTAAAGTTGAGGAACTACTTGCTCAAAGGCAAGAAGCACGAGCTCAAAAAGATTTCGCAAAATCTGACGCTTTACGTGATACCCTTACCCATATGGGTATTGAATTACGTGACACAGCACAAGGTGCCGAGTGGGATATTATTTAACAATATAATATTCTTTAATTAGCCGTAATTTTTAGGTTTACTATGCACATTTCTATTCGTAAACTTGCCGCATCGTTTATGGTTTTTGCCATACTTTTTAGTCAGATTTGGACAGCGCCAGCTCATGCTTTCTTAGGCTTTGGCGACTTTGGAATTGCTGACGAAAAAGAAATGGGCCGTAAATTTGAAGTGCTAATTCGTTCACAATTGCCCTTGGTTGAAGATCCTGAAGTTTCTCTTTATGTCAAAAGAATTGTTGATAAATTAACCAAGGCTATTCCTCCGCAGCCTTTTCGCTTTACCAGTGGAGTTATTTTACATAATTCACTAAATGCCTTTGCTGTTCCTGGTGGGCATCTTTTTATTTTTACTGGCCTTATTATGCAACTAGATAATGAGGCAGAGCTTGCCGGCATCATGGCCCATGAAATGGCTCATATTACCAAGCGACATGTGGCTGCACGTATTGAACGTGGTAAATACCTAACCCTTGCCACACTACTAGCAGCTGTGGCTGGTGTACTTGTAGGCGGTGAAGGTGGTGGCGCACTTATGGCCGGTGCCTTAGGAGCTGGACAATCTGCCATGTTAAGTTATAGCCGCATGGATGAAACTGAGGCTGATGACGTTGGATATCAATATCTTATAGCAGCCGGATACCCTCCCATAGCCATGGCTGGTGGCTTTAAAAAAATTAGTGAAAAGAGTATTATGAGTGGCGGTGGTAATGTTCCAACATACCTTTCCACTCACCCAGAAATAGGAGCGCGTATTACCAATGTTGTGGCCAAAGCTCAAGCTGGGCCAGCAGGACTAAATAAGCGCAAGGTGGATAATAGCCATTTCAAACGCGTACAAACCCTACTTTGGGCTCGTTATGGTACCATTCAAGCGGCGCGTCATCGCTTCAATGCAGAAAAAGACGCCCTAGCAATCATGGGATCTGCCATGCTTTTAGCCCGTGAAAATAAAGTTAATGATGCAAGTTTAACCTTTGATAAAGCTCTCAATGCAAGCCCCAATGATCCTCTTATTTTACGCGAAGCTGGTGCATTCCATTACCGTAAAGGCGATACTACACGTGCAGAAACCCTTTTAACTACAGCCATGCGTTTGGACCCACGTGATTACATGGCCCAATTTTTCTATGCAAGGTTACTTGATGAAACTGGACGCACATTAAATGCTGCTCCTTACTACCAAGAAGTATTACGCATTTTACCTGAGGATCAAGAAGTTCATGCAGCCTATGCTCGCTCCCTCGGGCGTAGTGGTAAGCAATTTGAAGCTTATCTGCATCTGGCCTATAGTGCACTTTATAAAAATGATAAGAAAAAAACCAAGCAGTATATAGATCAAGCGCGAGGTAAGGCCAAGTCAAGTACACAAACCACAGCCCTTGCCAGATTTGACTCTAAGTACAAAGAACGACAAGCCATATGGAAAGAAGGTTTTTAGAATTACAAGTTTTTTATGGGAAAACTTTTGTGAAAGAAAGTTTTTGTTATAAACTCACTTTGTTCTAAACTTGCGTAAACCTTAAAAACTTGCTAACGCAAAAGACTTCACCGCCCATTGGGTCGGATTTTCAAAAACTTTGATGAGCATTTTTTATTTACTACGCAAATAAAAAATACTGAATGCTAAAATTTTGTGATTATAATTTTATGCATTGTTATTAATAAACTATATCTATATATTAACATGATATGAGTAGTTTTAACTTAAATGCAATATGACAATTGTAGCATTTAACCAAAAACAGAATTAAACCAATATCTGCAACAATACAAAAGGAAAAAATATGCAAGCACATGCAACTACTATATTAGCTGTACGTCACAATGGCCAAGTTGCTATGGCTGGTGATGGTCAAGTAACACTTGGCCAAAGTATGGTCATGAAACATAAGGCATGTAAGGTGCGTCGTTTATATAAAGGGCAGATTTTAGCAGGTTTTGCTGGTGCCACTGCCGATGCTTTTACATTGTTTGAATTATTTGAGGCAAAGCTTGAAGAAGTTCATGGTAATTTAATGCGTGCAGCAGTAGAAATGACAAAAGAATGGCGTAAGGACAAGTACTTACGTCGCCTTGAAGCTATGCTACTCTTGGCCAATAAGGATCATATTTTATTATTATCTGGCACTGGTGACGTTATTGAACCTGATGATGGCTTGGCTGCCATAGGTAGTGGCGGACCTTATGCTCTTTCAGCAGCTAGGGCTTTAGTGCGTCATGCTGTACCAAGCGGAGCAAATTTTGATGCAGAAAGCATTGTGCGTAATGCCATGGATATTGCAGCAGAAATATGTGTTTTTACAAACAATAACCTTACTGTTGAAGTATTATCATGATGTATGTTCATCAAGCGGGGTGTAAAGTCAATCTTAGCCTAAAGATTGTTGGAATACGCGCTGATGGTTACCACCTAATTGATTCATTATTTTGGCCTTTAAGTAAACCCTTTGATGCATTGCAATTTGAGCCACGGCCAAATCAAAATTATTTGAGCATGAGTTGTAATGTAGCAGATATTAATTGCCAAAATAATACTTTAACTAAGGCTTATGCAGCATTTGCTGATGCTGGGGGTCAATGTACTGGTGTACATGTGCATTTGCAAAAAAATATACCTCATGGAGCTGGGCTTGGCGGAGGTAGTAGTAATGCTGCTTGTGTTTTAACTTGGTGTAATAATAATACAAAAAATCCATTAAGCCTTGATGAGCTTGCTAAAGCTGCTTTGAAGGTGGGGGCAGATGTTCCATTTTTTTTAAAAAATATTCCAGCACGCGTGCAAGGAATTGGAGAACATATAAAACCTATTGAAAATTTTCTTAAGGATAAATGGGTATTAGTAATAAGTCCAGACATACATATTGACACAAAATGGGCATATGAAGCTTGGGATGCACAGCAAAAAAATATTTTTTCCACTCAAGACTTGACAAAGCGCGCGCACAAGGATAAACACACTATCTCTTATGCATCAAAAGGCATGGATGAATTTGAGAACGACTTTGAGGATGTTGTTTTTTCACAATACCCAAAGTTAGCTCAAATAAAACATTCACTGCTTAATGCCGAGGCTGAAATAGCAGTCATGAGCGGCACTGGATGCAGTATTGTTGGCGTTTTTCCTGATAAAGAAAAAGCCGAACAAGCCGCAAAAATGTATAAGAATTACAGGGTTTTTATAACAACACTGTGACGCAGGGGTGTGGCCAAGAGGTAAGGCAACTGGTTTTGGTCCAGTCATTCGAGGGTTCGAACCCTTCCACCCCTGCCATTTTTTTTCACCCGTAAGCCACGAAGATCTATATGTTTAATAACTTACGAATTGTCACTGGTTCTGCTAACCCTGAGCTTGCAAAAGCCATATGCGATCATCTTGGCTGCCAGCTAACCCCGTCCCTTACTACCACCTTTAGTGATGGTGAGATTAGAATAGAGATTGGGGATAATATACGTGGTGACGATGTTTTTGTGGTTCAACCCACATGCGCACCCGTTAATGATAATATTTTTGAATTATGCCTCATGCTTGACGCGCTAAAGCGCGCTAGTGCTGCACGAATTACGGCTGTTGTACCTTATTATGGCTACGCTCGCCAAGACCGCAAAGTAAGCCCTCGCGCCCCCATAAGTGCAAAAATGATAGCTGACTTTTTACAATCAGCTGGGGCACAGCGCGTAGTCACCATTGACTTGCATGCTGGTCAAATTCAAGGTTTTTTTGATTGTCCAGTGGATAATCTTTTTTGTGTGCCGGTTATGATGGAGAATTTGCGCCAATATCCTCAAGAAGATATTGTGGTAGTTTCTCCGGATGCTGGTGGAGTTGAAAGAGCAAGGGCTTATGCTAAGCGACTTAATGCAGGCCTTGCCATCATTGATAAAAGACGCGATGCACCTAATCAAGCTAAAGCCATGCATGTTATTGGTAATGTGCAAGACAAAATAGCTATTATTGTGGATGACATGATAGATACAGCGGGCACACTTTGTGCTGGGGCTGAGGTGCTAAACGAAAATGGAGCACGTGAAGTTGTGGCCTGCGCGGCTCATGGAGTACTTTCTGGACCAGCCATTGAAAGAATTAACTCCACCGACTCACTGCTGAAAGTGATGGTTACTGATACCATACCATTACATGATAAATTAACGCGCTGTTCCAAATTGCAGGTTGTCTCCGTGGCGGCCTTAATTGGAAAGACCATACATAATATTCATACTGGTTCATCAGTCAGCGTTCTTTTTGTATAAAATTTACTGCAATAAAGCTTAAATTGCTAAGGAGACAAATATGTCCACTGAAAAAACTCTTTCTGTCCAAAAACGCGATGGCTTTGGTAAAGGCCCAAACCGTCGTTTACGCACCACTAACATGGTACCAGGCGTTTTTTATTCATCAGATGGCCAGAATATAGCTGTTAAAGTAGCAGCACTGCCCCTTGAAAAAATGTTTGCAGCCATGGGTCGTACCACAGTATTTGACCTTGAAATTGAAGATGGTAACACCAAGAGCATACATCCTGTTATGATTTGGGATGTACAATTTCACCCCTATAAAAATCAATTTACCCACATAGACTTTTATGGTGTTGACTTAGACAAGGAAGTAAAAGTTACTGTAGGCATTGAATTTACTGGCACAGCTAAGGGTGTTAAGCTTGGTGGTAAGCTTGAAACATATCGTGAGCGAGTTGTATTATTTGGCAAACCAGCAGATATTCCAAAGAAAATTACTTTAGATGTTACAGATATGGGTCTTAACGCTACCGTACGTGTAGCTGACATTGAATTACCTAATGGTGTAAAAGCTCTATATGATCAAAACTTTGCTGTAGTTTCAGTAGTCTCTAAGGTAGCTGATGCTGATGGTGCAGAGGGTGAAGGCCAAGATGGTGCTGATGCCTAATTAAGCTTATGCTTGGGCATGGCCCAAGATAAGGTATAAAACAATTATTCTATAGCCGGCCATAGGTCGGCTATTTTTTTATCATAAATTATACACTATGAATTTTCGTAACGTTCAAATACAATCACAAGTTCCCATAACACTCTCACTCTTGGAAAATCACCCCAAGGCTGTTACGGTTTTATTTTATCCTGGCACAATGGCAAGCCCACTTATGTATCCTGTACTTTTGCAAGAGCTTTACAGATTAGGTTGCAATGTTGTAGCTATACATCCTTTAAGTCATGGACTAAGTCCTAAGGTAAAAAAAAATTTTACTTTTAATGACATTTTGCAAAATGGACATGATGCTGAACTATGGATTAAAAAAAACTTCCAAGGTCCCATTGTAGCTTGTGGTCATAGCCAAGGCGGCATACTCGCTCTAGCTCATAGTATTAATAATCCAAACATTTCTGCAACCTTCCCCATAGGTGCATTGCTTATGCATGAACCATGGGCCATTGATATTACACACTTTAGCTCATTACGTGGTCATGAAGAAAAATTATTAAATATACTGCAAAAAGCATCAAAACTTTTACCAAGATTACCAATTCCATTTTTTGCATATTTAGCCCCATCTAAAATTCTTGCAAAAGCATATAAAGTATATGCCCCACGTAAGGGTTGTCGTGCTACCTATCCCCTATGCTATATATATAGCTTATTTAGTGCTGATTTAAGCAAGGCAAGTGCACAAGGTTCAATTAACTGTCCAGTCATATTAATTAGCCCCAAGGATGATGAGCTTTTTCCATTAAACATTATGCAGCAATTAATAGATTGCATAAAAGCACCGCAAAAAAAACTTATTTCCATTGCAGGTGGGGGGCATTTAGCTGCAGTAAGCAAGTACTACGCTCCGCATATGGCAGCTCATATTGCTGGCCAATGCGCTGGATTGGGACTTCCTCTTTATATAAATAACTCTTAACAAGTATGGTAAAATATGGAATACGGTGGCATTATTGTAGGCTTAGGCAATCCAGGCCCTAAATACACAGCAACAAGGCATAATTTAGGCTTTGAGCTCATTGACTACATTATAAGTGAAGCTGATAAAATTGCTCCAGTCGAAAACATGTCAGGTGCCAAGTTTAAATGTGAGTTGTGGCGTTGTAAAATTTTTGACACTTCACAATGGTGGCTTTTAGCTAAGCCATTAACATTTATGAATCTTAGTGGAGAGTGTGTGCAGCCACTACTAGCATGGCATAAGCTCTTACCAAGCAAGCTGATTGTAGCCCATGATGAATTAGATATTGCTGTTGGCGCACTTAGATTTAAGACTGGAGGAGGTAATGCTGGACATAATGGGCTTAAATCCATTACCGAACACCTTGCAACCCCTGACTTTCACCGTGTACGCCTTGGTATAGGTAGGCCTACACTACCCAATCAAGATGTCGCAAGCTACGTACTTACTCGACCAAGCCCAGAAGAAACTCCGCTTATTATTCAAAGCATAGAAAATGCACTGAAGGTGTTAAAAACATTTCATGTGTCTGGTTCAAAGGATGCAGCTAAGATTGCATTATCACTCAAACCACAGTAAGCATTTGCATTTTAAGCATATTATACATAAAAAATAAATCTTTTTTATCACTGGACAAACCTTGCGCCTTAGTGTAGTTATTATATAACGTCGCGGTTTAGACTCTTTTCTAAACCTTCTAACCCGAGGGGACGGGTATGTTCCAAACTAATGAACTTGTTGTCTACCCTGCTCAAGGCGTAGGTAAGATTGAAAGCATTGATCACCAAGAAATTGGTGGGGCACTGTGTGAGTTTTATATTGTTCGTATAATATCTAACAATATAACACTTATGATTCCTGTAAATAATGCCAGCAATGTAGGCTTGCGCCCAGTTATTGATACCACAGAAGCCAAATATATTTTAGAGCTTCTATGTAAGGATGAAGATGTAATTATCCACACAGGTCAAAATTGGAACAGGCGGCATCGCGAATATACTGAGAAATTAAAGAGCGTTGACTTAAAAGAAGTTGCCTTAGTGGTACGTGAGTTACTGCTAATTGGAAAGAATAAGGAGCTTTCTTTTGGTGAACGTAGACTTTTAGAGCAGGCTATGCTTCTAATTACTGGTGAAATTGCAGAAGCACTTGCACTAGACGAAGCTGAAATTCGCGAAGAAATTATGTCTTATTATCCCCCGCCGCCAGTAAAAAATTAATTTATTGTTCATAAACTAAGTATTTTTTACTTGCCATCATTGCAAAATAAGGCTAATTCATTCTTGCTTCGATGCATAGATATTTGCCAAAATTCAAGAGCACAAGTATTCGCTAAAATGTTCCTATAATACCATTATACTCTCGCTAATTTATTTTGCGTTTTGGGTATTGTACCATTTTATAAATGGTTAAAATCCATAATCAATCGAAGTTTATATTAGGCAGGCATGTATACCTCGATGTACCGCCCTTGGCATTCACCATTAACCGCTGGATTTTTATGCGTAAAAAGAAAGAAACTCCGGAAGAACTTCCCATCGCTGAAAGCGTGCTTAACTTGACCGAATTAAAAACTAAGACCATGCATGAACTTATGGAATTGGCTGATCAATATGGTCTTGAAAATGCAAGTTCCATGCGCAAACAAGAATTAATTTTTGCTCTATTGCAATCGTGTGCATCCCAAAATGGTGCAATCTATGGTGATGGTGTATTAGAAATCTTACCCGATGGATTTGGATTCTTACGCTCCCCACAATGTAGTTATATGCCTGGACCGGATGACATCTATGTTTCACCATCCCAAATTAGGCGTTTTTCATTGCGGAAGGGTGATATTGTTGCCGGACAAATTAGACCACCTAAGGAAGCCGAGCGATATTTTGCACTGCTAAAAGTTACAGAAATTGGATTTGAACCACCTGAACAAGCAAAAAACCTAGTTCTTTTCGACAATTTAACTCCTATCTATCCTGACAAACAACTCACCATGGAAAATGGAGAAAAAAGCTTCTCCAATCGTGTGATTGACTTAATGTCACCTATAGGATGTGGTCAACGTGGTCTTATTGTTGCACCGCCACGCACAGGAAAAACCATATTGTTGCAAGCTATGGCTAATGCAATTAATGCGAACTTTCCAGATGTTTATCTAATCGTACTGCTAATTGATGAGCGACCTGAAGAAGTTACCGACATGGAGCGCACGGTTAAAAAAGCAGAGGTTGTCAGCTCTACTTTTGATGAGCCTCCACATCGCCATGTACAAGTGTGCGAAATGGTACTTGAAAAGGCAAAGCGTTTGGTAGAAAGAAAGCGTGATGTAGTTATATTACTTGACTCCATTACGCGCTTAGGACGTGCCTATAATGCTGTTACTCCACCTTCAGGGCGTGTTTTATCAGGTGGTCTTGACGCTAATGCTTTGCAAAGACCTAAACGCTTTTTTGGAGCAGCACGTAATATGGAAGAAGGCGGAAGTCTTACCATTATTGCCTCCGCTTTAATTGATACAGGCTCACGTATGGATGAGGTCATATTTGAAGAATTCAAGGGTACTGGCAATATGGAAATCTACCTTGACCGTCACTTATCAGAAAAACGTGTGTTCCCAGCCATTGATATTAACCGCACTGGAACACGTAAGGAAGATTTACTACTAGGTGAAGAAGCTTTGAATAGGGTTTGGATTTTACGCAAAATTTTAGCTCCCATGTCATCTATTGATAGTATGGAATTCTTGCTAGATAAAATGCGTGGAACAAAGAATAACAAAGATTTCTTAAGCTCAATGGGTAGATAATTACCAAGTATTAGTAAAAAACCTCTCGCTTAGCGGGAGGTTTTTTTTCACAACAAAAAAAGCTAGTGTTTTTCAACACTAGCTTTTTATTGTTTATTTTGTATAAAATTATTTATTATACTTCATTGTGCTCAATATGAGGTGGAATTATTACTTGCTTTAGCAAGATTGGTTTTAAGAAAGACCATTTAATATCATGGATTTCAAACTCTTCCATCATATCACGCACAGCGTCCCAGCAGTTATGGCAAGGACAAACCACAAGCTCAGCACCAGTTTCTTTAATCTGAGCAAATTTTGGCTTTAAGGCAATATTACGCTGTTTACGGTATAGGCCAACACCGTTAAAGCCACCACCACCGCCGCAGCAATAGTTGTGATCTTTATTTTCAGCCATTTCGCGAAACGCTCCTGGTGCAGCAATATAGCTCATGATTTCACGAGTATATTTACCAAGCCCATGGTTACGCACATAGTTACAAGAATCTTGCAAAGTGCAAGGTACTGTAATACGTTTTTCTGGGTCGAGCTTAAGCTTACCATTGCGAAGAGCGTAAGCTACCCATTCAACATAGTGCATAAATTGAGTTGGCTGTGTGCCGTCTTCACGTCCAGCCCAATATGGACCTTCAATAACAGTAGCACGGTGTGCGTGGCCGCATTCAGTGCCTACAACAACTTTTGGCTTTAAGCGATCTACTGCATCATAAACACGTTTGACGTTTTGTGTGCATCCTTCCCAGTCACCAGCAAAAAGAGTCAAGGAAGTATTTTCCCAGCCTTCGCTAGGTACAGTCCAGTTTTCGCCAGCAATGTGGAATAAAACAGCAGCTTCAGAAATATCTTCAGGATAGTGCTTTACTTCACGGGCATTAAGGACGTACATAATGTCGGCATTTTCTTTATCAACAGGGATATTAACACCAGGCCATTCATCCTGAGCTTCATCCATCATCCATTCACAAGTTTCTAGCCAATCTTCTTGAGTTACGTCCATTTGTGCGCCATAAACACGGTGCATGCCTGAACCGATTTTAAGTTCCCAAGGCACAAAGCCGTGAGAAAATAAAATACCACGTAAGTAACTAATCATAACGCCGGTATCAATACCATGAGGGCAATAAACAGCGCAGCGATTACAACAAGTACAACGTGACCAAGCAACTTCCATGCACTTAATCATGAAAGCAGCGTCTACCTTTTCAGGATTTTTAAGCATTTCACCAAGAGTTGACTGAATTTTATACGATGGAATTTGCTCTGGTACATTATCATTAGCAGTGTACAAGAAACAGCTCTCAGCGCACATGCCACAGTGGGCACAAATATTTAGCCAAGTTCTGGTACGTGATTTACAGGTCTTTTCCAGCTGAGCCTTTAAGGCTTCAGTATCAACTGGCAAAGACTTCATTTCTTCATAATACTTAGCTCCACCCTTATCACTAAGAACATGCATTATATCTTCTTTGGTGTTTAGGGGAGCCTTGGAACAATATGGTTGATTTGACATGTAATGACTCCTTCTAGCTTACCAAGGGAAGACAGGGCCACGTGTGGCACCGCCTCTTTTAATGGCAAAATCCATACCGATTTGGGCACGGGACATAAAGAACAACACAATATGTGAAAGCTTAGTAAATGGTGCTACAATAAGGAATATTTCACCACTCAATATGTGAACTATAGTCCAAAAATCACTGGGATCAAAACGTGCCAAAAAGCCAGAAATAAATGGTACAGCAGTTAAAACTAAAATTAACCAATCTTCACAAGTTGTTAAAGCACGTGCTTCTGGTACAATTACACGCCTTACAGCTAGTATACCAAGACCAATGATTGAAGCAATGGTTAAACCATCAGCTAAACCCATTGGTAAGCTTGGTAGGCTAATACCTATTGCATTTTCAAGTAGTACAGTATGGCCTACCAAGAAAATTGGTAGCAATATTGCGCCAATATGCAAAAGAAAAAAGCCAATCGCCATTAAGGGTTGCTTTCTCCAACCTTGAGTACCACCTGGTACAAGCCATGCAGCAATAGATGCTAATGCTCCTGGAATACCGCGGCCCATTTGTGGACCGTAGGCCACGCGCTCAAGACGCCAATCTAAACCGCGAATATAAAGCACTACACGTAAGGCCATGCCCACTACAAAGACTAGTAAGGATACTACGAGTAATGGTCCTGTAAGTAAATTCATCATTATAAGTGCCTCCGTGTCTATTGGTTTGCAGCTTGCTCTGCAGCAATGCTTGCACTGTGACAGCTACGACACGATGCTAGCATGGGCCCAGTGGGTTTACCAGATGCAACGCCAGCGTGACAGCTTGTACATTCTTTATGCACATATGCTACCACTTCCTTAGGGCTTTTTTCTTCTGAATCCAAGAAGTATTGTTCACTAGCCGTATGACAAGCTGAACAGTCTTGTTCAAGGGCTTCCATGTGTAAATCATGGGAGAAAAATACCGCAGGCATTTTATCGGCCTTAAGGGTTTCAAGAACAAAAGGAATGCGCTCAATGGAACCTTCAGCACTTGTAGCATCTTTAATCATTACAGTTGGAACTATGGCTATACTTGCAAGTATCGCTGCCATAAGTCCAAGCTTCAATACCTTAGCCTGTTTCTTCATGCCAACTCCTCTGCTGAGATAGTTGTGTGCCCTGTCAACGCAAGACACAAAAAAAGTCCGCTCCAAGACACAATATCTTGGATACAGTGTGTTTACCATTTTAGGTAGCAAGTTACAAGTAACTGTACTTGATAACCGTGAGAAGTATAGCAAAATTAAAATCTGAACGCATCATTTTTTTTGTATATTTCCCTATTTTCTTATTCACCATATTTTATCCCATATCTATAAGGTAAGTATTAAATATTACAGTAAATTTATTTTTTCATTTTATTACAAAAAAATTGCCAACTTTGTATCTATACATTTTATTATAGTTTGTATATGATTTTACAAAGTTATAACTATGCTTTTAGCTTCTTTTTAAGACGAAACAAAATAACCAAATAAAAAATATAGTAATTTTAGGAGAACCCCTAAACATGCAAGATACCGATAACACTATAATAGAAAACACAGATGAAACTCCATCTAGCCCTAAACCACGAGCTAGACGTAGCCCTAAGGTAGCTAGCCAGGAAGAAAACGTTATTCAATGCACTGTGCAACAGATGAAGGAACTAAGCTGCCCAAGTCTATTTTTTAATCGTGATATCAATTGGATTGAGTTTAACGCAAAGGTATTATTAGAAGCTTTTGAACCAAGGGTACCACTATTAGAACAATTAAAATTTCTAAGCATATTTTATAATAATTTAGATGAATTTTTCATGGTGCGTGTAGCCAACGTGTTACGCCAATACATTAATAATGTTTCAAACTTAGCCCCCGATAGAATTCAGCCTGCTAGGCAATTAGCAGAAATTCGCCGCCAAACTTTACGCCTCACTACCATTGCCCAAGATCATTGGCGAAAAAAATTAAAACGCCAATTAAATGATCGTGGTGTGCGTATTGTGCGCTATGCTGATTTATCACGCAAGCAGCAAAAATTTCTTGATGACTATTTTTTAGATGAAATTTACCCAGTGCTAACACCGCAAGCTATTGACCCAAGTCATCCTTTACCTATTATTACTAACCTTAGCCGTAACTTTATTGTACAGCTTAGGGATAGGCATGGCATCACTCGTTATGCACGCTTAAAAAGCCCCAGTAATGTTTCACGCTTTTTATTTACACCAAGAACTAAAGACGCCAAAGACTATGCAGCTTTAGGCTTTTCAGCCCATACACGTGATAATGATATTGTATTAGTTGATGACCTCATCTTACAACACTTACATACTCTATTTCCAGGGCATGAAATTGTGTCCACAGGTTTTTTCCGCATTACACGTAATACTGATATTGAAATCGAAGAGGATGAAGCAGATGATTTGTTAGAAGCGGTGCGCGATTTAGTAGACCAACGTCGCTTTGGTGATGTGGTGCGCTTAGAAGTTTCTGACGATACCCCAAGTGAGCTGAAGGATTTTTTAGTAGAGCACCTAGAAATCCAAGCTTTTCAGGTTTACAGAGTTAAAGGACCCATGGCTTTTTCAGAAATGATGGAACTTTATGCCCTTGATCGCCCTGGCTTAAAAGATGAATTATTCGTACCATTCATACCTCCCATATTTCGTGATGAAGGTGAATCGCATATTTTTGATCATATTGCAGCCACGGATATCTTATTATTTCATCCCTATGATAGCTTCTTACCTGTTCAGGAATTTATTCGTAGTGCCAGCGTTGACCCTGGTGTTATTGCCATTAAACAAACTTTGTATCGTGCCGGTAGTTCCTCACCCATTGTGGACGCGCTTATAAATGCAAGGCGTATGGGTAAGCAGGTTACTGCCGTAGTGGAGCTTAAGGCTCGTTTTGACGAAGAGCTTAATATTACTTGGGCTGAAGAGATGGAAAAAGCTGGTGTGCACGTTGTTTATGGCATGCCGGGTATGAAAATTCATGCCAAGCTATGTTTAGTAGTACGGCGTGAAGCTAGCGGTGTACGCCGTTATGCCCACATTGGAACAGGAAATTATAATCCATCAACGGCCAAAGTTTATACAGATTTAGGACTTTTCACTGCGCATCCGGGCATTTGTGCTGATGTTAGCGATATCTTTAACACTATGACTGGCTATGCAGAAAAAGATGATTACAGGCATTTACTTGTTTCGCCCCAAGGTATGCGTAAGGGTATTTTACAAGCCATTGAGGCAGAAATTGCCTGCCACAAAGCTCATGGCAATGGAAGAATACTAATTAAATGCAATCAATTAGCTGACAAAGAATGCATACAAGCTCTATACACAGCCTCCATGGAAGGGGTTAGAGTAAGCATACAAGTGCGCGGTGTGTGTTGTTTAAGGCCTGGGGTTGTTGGTATTAGCGAAAATATTTGTGTAACGTCATTAGTTGGACGATTTTTAGAGCATCCACGTATATTTTATTTTAATAATAATGGTGATCCACGTATATTTATGGGCAGTGCTGACCTTATGCCGCGTAACCTTGATAGACGCATAGAAACTCTTGTGCCCATACTTGATCCCAATATTATTGAACAAATATATCAAGATATTTTGGAACCTCATTTAAATGATACTGCCAAGGCTTATAAACTACATGAAGATGGTAGCTATACACGCAAAAAAGCACCGCGAGGCAAAAAATTACTTAATGCTCAAGACTATATGTTAAATATGCGTAATAAAAATATGGGCTAAATATGTTTTCCTCATCGCCCATAATAGAAGAATCATTGCAGCATGGTCAAAGTGTTGCTAAGTGTGCTATGGACCTATTTTATGGTTTAAAAACTTTGCATAACCTAGGTGACGATTGGGCTTATATTTTACAAAAAGGTGCCAATTTACATGACATTGGCTGGCTATATGGCAAACGTGCTCATCACAAAACATCCGCAGCTATGATTAGGGCCGGGCAAGTAGAAAAGGTACCTAAGGATATTCGTCACTTAGTTGCATTAGTAGCCCGTTATCATCGTCGCGCCGCTCCTTGCGTCAAGCATTGGCGTTTTATGGCCCTATCCAATAAAGAGCAAGAGAGCATACGCTATTTAGCAGCCATTATACGCCTAGCCGATGCTCTAGATTTTAGCCATAATTCTTGTGTGCAAGGTGTTCTTGTGCATATTACTGATGATATGGTACATTTAATGATTGACTGTGATTGTGACTGTAGGGCAGAAATTAATAGAGTACAAACAAAGAAAGACCTTTTTGTGCAAGTATTTAATCGTGATGTATGCGCGTATAAGGCCACTTAGAACTTGTAAACGATATATTTATGACTCAAGAGCTAGCAAAAAATCAAGCACCACATAGCTTGGAGCAAAATTCAAGCACTGCTGAGCAAGTTGTAGGTATTATTGACCTTGGTAGCAACTCTGCGCGCTTACTCTTGGTTCAAATACTGCCAAACGGTGCTTACAGCATACTTAATCGTGTTAAACATATGGTCAGGCTTGGCGAAAATGCCTTCCAAACAAAATGCCTACAAGAACCAGCCATGCAACGTACATTACTTGTGTTAAGATCCTTCATGAGTATGTGTCGCACCTATAATGTTTCAACAATGCTGCCTATGGCCACAGCTGCTGTACGCGATGCTAACAATGGCAATGAATTCATACGGCGCGTTCATGAAAAAACTGGCCTACAATTGCAAGTTATATCAGGCAAGGAAGAAGCTCGGCTAATCTATCTTGGGGTATGTAGTGGTCTACCATTTAGTCATGTGCGAAGGGCTTATATGGATATAGGCGGCGGTAGCACAGAGCTTGCTATTGCCGGAGTAAATGGCCATGAAAACCTAGATTCACTAAAGCTTGGCTGTGTTCGCTTAACCAATCGTTTTTTATCTAAGCACGAGGATAAAGTTCCAAACCAATTATTTGAACAAATGTGTAGCTATGTGCGCACAAAAGCAGTTCATCCACTTAGTCGTACTAAAAAACTTAATCCGGAAGAGTTAATTGCAAGCTCAGGTACTGCCCTTGCCCTGCAAAATATTGCTTATAGGCTTGAACATGGTATTGGTCCAAGTGATGAACAAAATACCCTTACTCTTGATAGCTTAAAAAAAGCAGTTAAATACATCTGCGGGCTTAGCACAAACCAGCGTTATAATCTTCCAGGTATTAGCCTTAGACGTGCCCAAGTTTTGGTTGCTGGCGCAGCTATTTTGCAAACCCTTATGGAAGAGCTTGAATTTAACGAGCTAACAGTTAGCACAAAAAATTTGCAAGATGGCATTTTAATGGACTATTTACGCCAAAATGGTCAAGAATTACAGCAAAATCGTTCTGTTCGTGAACAAAGCGTACTACAATTGGCAAAACGATGTAATGTGGAGCATAATCACGCCAAGCATATGGCTAATTTAACCTTACAAATGCACGACTCTGCCGTTGATTGTGGACTTATAAGCTTAAATCACCATGGGCGCGAACTTTTATATTATGCTACACTACTGCATGATATTGGAATATTTATATCTTATGCACGCCATGCAGCACACGGAGCCTATATTATACGTAATTCAGATTTACTTGGCTTTAATGAAGAAGAAATTGGATTCATGGCTGACCTTACCCAATATCATAATGTTAAACCCACAAAAAAATATGAAAATTTTATGAAAAGTGGCAAGCGTTGGAACCAACAATTTTTTTGTCTTTTTATTTCTTTAGCTGAAAATATGGACCGTTTGCATTGTCAACACGTACAAGAAGTTAACTTTTCACTGCAAAATGGATGCATAACCCTACATATAAGCAGTCTTGCCGCAAGCCCCATTGAAATAGATGCCATAAATTCTATGGCTCCACTTATTGGACAAGCCTTTAATAAAGAAGCAGAGATCTGCTACCGGCCCTTGATATAGGTTTTGGTTCTAATAAGGTTGTCTTGCAAAGGGGGCTAATGAACGACGTAAAAACTCTCGTACATTGGCATATAGATGCGGCTCAGCAATTAAAAAATCCACATCCCGCAAAACCACTACAAAACAACCATTATGCCGCGTATGCATGAATGGTCGCAAGCTTTGTTCAAGCCCAATGGCTTTTGTGGCAGCTTGGCCCATGGCTACCACAGCTCTAGCCTTTATTAATTGTACTCCAGACCAAAAAATTTGAGCACTGGCTATATTTTGATCAATATTATTATCAGGTAAAGCCGCAGGCCAAAAACTATGTGTTCCTCTGGGGTGTCCAAGATCCGTTAAAAGCTTACGCATAAAGTTACGCCTTTCAGCATTAGGATTACCTGACAGATCATCACCAAGGCTAAAATAGGTCCAAACCACTGACGCTGCTGGAGTTTTTTGTAACAACTCTTGCCATGGTAGTGGCCATTGCTTAGCCTCTAGAAAGGGTATTGCCGGCACTTCTGGCATATCATTTTGACTTTGGGCTACGTTTGGCATTGGTGCATTAAATGCTTGTTTTGGCCTTTCTTGATATGCTTTGCTCTGCTTATTTGGCTGTTTACTTAACGGCTGATTGTGAATATTTTTATCTTGCAAATGCTTATTTTTTGCTAACACTTGCGCAGTGCAAAGTGAATATTCAGGAGCAAGCTTTTGCTTACTGAGTATATAATCCATGCCCTGTTGCTGCCATGGTACAAGGTACGAAGGTAGATTTAAATTTCCAATAGCCATGAACATAATCTCCAAGCCACATTCATTTTAGATAAAATAGGCCACGACTCCTCACGCCCCAATTTATCCACCACAACCACTTCATTAGTTGGCGAAGCAAAACCCGCATGGGCTTGATTAATATTATTACCAACTAAAATATCCGCACCCTTGTTCTTTAATTTTTCACGCACCGCTTTAAGCAAATCGTTGGTAGTTTCTGCTGCAAAGCCCATGACTTTTTGTGTAGACTTTTTATCTTGGCACAAAGTGCGCAAAATATCTATATTAGGGCTAAAATCAATATTTAATCCAGTTGCACTATGGTGTTTTTTAAATTTTTCATCTTGAGAAGTATGTGTATTTTGAGGTGAAAAATCCGCCACGGCTGCTGTAAAAATACCAGCATCCATTAAAGGCCATATATCTTTGGCAGCTTTATACATCTCTTGTGCACTAACCACGTCATAACGCTTAATTTCTGGCGGCAAATAACAATGCTTCTCCAAAACAGGGCCACAAATGGCATGAACTTCTGCCCCGCGTAACCAAGCAGAAATAGCCAAGGCTGCCCCCATACTGCCAGTGGAAGGATTAGACCAATAACGAACAGCATCCCATTTTTCGCGTGTGGGACCAAGAGTTAGCATAAGCTTTATGCCCTGCATATCCTTAGGTGTTATTGCTTTTATAGCTTCAATCCATATATGCCCCAAATTGGCAAGGCGACCTTGGCCTTCATCACCACAAGCTGTGCTACCTACATCTGGGGTAATAATTTGCACATTTCTTGAGCGTAATATTCCAATATTTTCTTGAGTTGCAACATTAGACCACATACGAGGATTCATGGCTGGAGCAATAATAAGCGGTCCATCAAAAGCTAAGGCTTGGCATGATAGCAAAGTATGCGCATGCCCCATTGCAAGCTGAGCTATGGTGGAAGCAGTAGCAGGTGCTATGACCATTGCTTTACAAAGCTGCCCTGGTTCAAGGTGAGCAAAAATATTTTCCTTACCCCACATATCTGTATATACAGCGCTTGCGCCAAGGGCTTCAAAGCTTAGAGGTGTAACAAATTTTTGAGCAGCTTCACTTAAAGTGACACTAACATGCATGTGATTTGACTTCCACCAACGTAACAAATCTAAAGCTCTAAAGGCCGCAATAGACCCACACACACCTAGATGCAAGTTGATATTTTTTAAATGGCTATCTTGGTCAAATGTATATGGTGGTTTATACTCGCTCATATTATTACTCCATACCTCACATATCACGTTATTCTAATTTGAAGAATGCTCTTTCTCTTAATGGAGTTTTTAAAGCATAGACGCATTGCCTTACGTTAGGTGAGCTTGCGAACCTTATGGAAATGGACTACCAACGCGGACATTTTGCACAACTACGTTAGTCGGTACTGAAAAACGCGTTTCACGCATTTTTCTAAAAAGGCACGCTCGC